>DASXOT010000350.1:0-4768 GCA_036494065.1 Chitinophagaceae bacterium | reverse complement strand
CATTTACACCCATGGCTATGTGCTTGAAATCACTTCCATAGTTTTTTCGCAGTTCATCAGCGAGGGGATAAGGCAAGGTCATCCATGTTTGCACTTCACCATTGTTAGTCACATTTTGTATTACCTGTGCAACACGATCATGATTTTTGATGTTTCTGTCGAACGATAATTCGTCGTATATCCAAAGCCCAATTAAAATGGCTACCGCCATGCCAATCGATAAGCCGGCAATATTGATAAAAGAATGCATCTTGCTCTTACCAAGACTACGCCATGCTGTTTTGAAATAGTTTTTTAGCATAAAAATTTTTTTAGTTGTGAGCCTGAGCTATGAGCTTGAGCTCGCGGCTCACAGCTCATGGCTCCTGGCCGATCTCTCATTCTGTTCGTAACGATTTCATAGGGTTTGCCATTGCTGCTTTTATTGCCTGGTAACTTATTGTAGCTATCGCAATGACTATAGCAAGTAGTCCAGATATAATAAAGATCCACCAGCTGATAGTCGTCCTGTAAGCAAAATCCTGCAACCACTTATTCATTCCCCACCAGGCTACAGGTGCGGCAATGACGGCTGAAATAATAATTAGTTGCAGAATATCTTTCGATAACATTAGTACAAGACTGTTTACGGAGGCACCGATCACTTTCCGAATGCCGATTTCCTTCGTGCGTTGCTCGGAAGTGAACATAGTGAGTCCGAGTAAACCGAGACAGGATATGAAAATCGCAAGAAAAGCAAATACACGGGAAAGTCTGCCAACGGTTTGTTCGCTGTCATATAATTTTTTATAGTCGTCATCAACAAAGAGGTAAGTAAATGGAAATTTCGGCTCCATTTGTTTACATACTTTTTCAAGGCTTGCAATTGCTTCTTTCGTTTTACCGGGTTCTGTTTTGACAAGGGCATTGCCCCAGTCTATGTGTTCATTTAAGTTGATGAGAAGCGGTTCAATGGGATCGTGTAATGATTTGAAATGGAAATCCTTTATAACTCCAATAATATGGCCTTTTGTTCGAAATATGCTGAGAGGCCTGCCGATTGGATCTTTATAGCCTATTAATTTCAGCGCCGATTCATTTATAATATATGCAGCTGTATCTGTGGGAAAATCTTTAGAAAAATCACGGCCCTGCAGCAATTGCAGGTTCATTATTTTTAGAAAATCGTACCCTACGGTAGCATGTATGACAACAGTTTTTGTAGCGGGGTTTTTACCGTCCCAATCCATATCATAGGCATGAGACCCGATTCTTGTCGGGGGTTGGTCTATCCTTGTCACAGCTTGTATCCCGGGCATCCGTGAAATTTGCTGCCGGAATACATCCCAGTGGTTCGCCATTTGACCCTGGAATGGCACATAGATGAGGTTTTGTTTATCAAAACCAAGATTTATTGTTTGAACATAATGTACCTGCCGCATGATTATCATAGTGCCGGTAATCATAACGATGGAAAGCACGAATTGAAAAACCACCAGTCCTTTGCGAAACCACAAAGCATTCACGCTAAATTTTAATGATCCTTTTAATATTTTAATTGGCCGTAGGGATGACAAGAAAAGAGCCGGATAGCTTCCCGAAATAATCCCCGTTAAAAAAGTCACTCCTAAAACGATTGACACAAAATACAGCGATGAAAAAGGAAGGGTGATTTGTTTACCCGTAAGATAATTGAACGCAGGTAGTAATAATATCACCAGTGCAAGCGCGAACATTGTCGCGAAAAAAGCCAACAATATCGCTTCCAAAATAAATTGGGCTATCAATGATCTGCGGACTGCTCCGATGACTTTGCGTACCCCTACCTCCTTAGCTCTTTTTGCCGAACGGGCGGTTGCCAGGTTCATGAAATTGATGCAGGCAATTAATAGAACGAAAATCGCCACCATGCTAAAAAGCCGGACATATTCGATGCGACCTCCGGAAGGTCTTCCATTCCTGTAGTTAGAATTAAGATACATTTCATTGTATCGTTGCAGGCCTAATTCAAGATGAAATCCCGAACCATCCTGGCCATTCAGATAGGCGGTTAAAAAATTTTTGATCTTTGCTTCCACTCTAACCGGGTTGGCATTCGGTTGTAATTGAATAAACGTATATGGGCTCCGATATATCCATTCCTTTAGCCATGAAACAGTATCCAGCAAATATTTCCAGTTCGCTACATAATCAAACTTTTGCGAGCTATTACCAGGCGGGTTTTCGAAAATTGCAGATATTTTAAAGTTCTTGTAATTATTACATTTAATGATTTTGCCGAAGGCCGCATCTGGGCTTCCGAAAAAATTTTCCGCCATGGCGCGTGATATAGCAATATTGTCAGGACCGTTTAGAGCCGACACCGGTGTGCCAACCAGCAACGGATAGCTAAACATTTTAAAAAAATCTGAGTCGGCACATGTTCCGTTTTCGATGATAAATTTATTTTCCGTTTCAAATAATGCGGCGTCCTGGTCATAATATCCGCTGGCATATCGGATTTCAGGAATGGAGCGTTTTAATTCATTCGCCAGCACGCCTGGCGTCCAATGTGCTGCCTCTACTTTGCCCTCTGAAAAAACACGTTCATACACATCATATAGATTGGGCGCATTTTTATGAAAGTTGTCCATGCTGCGTTCATCATTCACCCATAACAGAATAAAGATTCCTGAAGCGATTCCCAATGCAAGCCCTGAAATATTAATAAGCGAAAATGCTTTATTACGAATGAGATTACGCCACGCTGTTTTGAAATAGTTTTTTAGCATAAAAAAGTTTTTTAACCGTGAGCCTGAGCTCCCGGCTCACAGCTCATCGCTCACAACTGACGACTCATTCTGTTCTCAATGATTTTGCGGGGTTCGCGACTGATGCTCTTATTGCCTGGTAACTGACGGTGAGCAATGCAATGAGTACAGCGCTGGCGCCTGCGATAATAAATGCCTGCCATCCGATATCAATTCGGAATGCAAAATCCTGCAACCATTTATAAATTCCCCACCACGCCAGTGGTGAAGCAATAGCAAGGGCAATAATAACAAGCAACACAAAATCTTTTGTTAGCATAGATACTATTGAGAACACAGAGGCTCCCAACACTTTTCTGATCCCGATTTCCTTTACTCGTTGTTCTGCGGCAAATGTGATCAACCCCCAAAGACCCAGGCAAGATATAAGCATGGCCAATCCAGAAAAGATTTTGAAAAGCCCATACAGCCGTAATTCTGATTTATACAGCGCATCCAGTTCCTGATCCAAAAAATTAAATTCAAAAAGACCTGATGGATACGCCTTTTTAAAAGCCTCATTGATCCTCGCAATAGTAGCGGCGATATCAGATCCTGCTTTGATTTTAATATTGACTTTATCGCAATAGGGCGGATATGCAGTAATAAGTGTGGGCTTAATGGCTTCATGTAATGAACCGGTATTGAAATCACTCACCACTCCGACTATTTCTGCCCACCATCCATTCATACCGATCCAGAATCTTTTTCCCAAGGCCTCCTTCGGCGATTGAAACCCGAGTTCATGAATTAATTTTTCATTAACGACTGATTTAGCAAAGCGTTGATTCTCCGGCAGCGATTCTGAGACAGCTCCCGTATCGGCCATTGTAAAAAACCTGCCCGATTTTAAATGCAGATCATATAGCGGGCAGAACTTATCATCGGCCATAATTAGGGTAACTTCTTTTTGATTAGGGTCATTCCCTCCATTGAGACTCATCATCGTTCCCCAATGAATATTTGGGCCGCCACTGGGTGGGCTTGTAGAAAAACTGGAGCCCGTAATTTGCGGAATCGAGACGAGCTCATTTGCGAGCAATTCATGTTCTTTTATTCCACCCATGCCGTTAAGGGAAAGAACAACGGTATTATCCTTGTCAAATCCAAGATCCTTATGTCGCATATAATTCATTTGCCTGCCAATGAGAATTAAGCCAATCAACAGGCAAATAGATATGCTGAATTGTGTTACCACCAGTCCTTTGCGCAATAAGGAAGATTCCGAATTGGTGTTTACAGAACCTGATTTTAAAGTAGCAACGGGTTGAAATCTTGTAATGATCCACGCTGGATAAATTCCTGCGGCCAGGGCCGTGAGTAAAATACCCATCAATAAATAGAACAGCAACGAAAGAGAATGCAAAATATCAAAACTAATCTGTTTTCCCGTAAGATCATTTAAATAAGGCAAGGATAGCTTTACAACGATAATGCCCAATAGCGCAGAAAAGAAAACCAATAATAAAGCTTCGCTAAGAAACTGTGCAATCAATTGAAATCTGCCGGCGCCAATTGCCTTTCGAACACCCACTTCTTTGGCGCGGGCGATTGCCTGCGCGGTAGAGAGATTTATAAAATTGATACATGCCAATATTAACACGGCGATTCCAACGCTGCCAAAAAACCATAGCCAACTCGTATTGATTGCCTGCACCCACTTACCTCCACCGGCATATTTGGAATTAAAATGTATATCACTCATTGGCTGCAACTCTGCCTCTTCCCTGTGATCTTTCCCCGCCCAGGCTTGATTATTGGCAAACCTGTCATAAATACTTTGGATAGCTGTGGTAAGACCGGTGGTAGGCTTAGTCCCTTTGGGTAAAACGATAAAAGTTGAACCCCCTGAAACAGAGCCGTAGTGAGTCCTGCTCGTCATCAAATATTTTTCATTATCTGCAAACGACAAAAGCATGGAAGCAGGCAAATGAGTGTTGGCGGGAAAGTCTTTTATAATCGCCCCGACTGTGATATTGAAACTGTCATTGTAAATAAAT
>DASXOT010000349.1:0-11067 GCA_036494065.1 Chitinophagaceae bacterium | reverse complement strand
AAAGAGGGATTGGTCATGATAGGAAACGAATCGATCGGGATTCATGAAGAATTGTTGAAATACGCAAACAGAAAGATCACAATTCCAAAAAAAGGCAAGGCTGAATCACTGAATGCCGCTGTGGCTACGGGTATTGTTCTTTCTTATTTGACTAAAGCATAGCCGGTCCCTAACTCTAACTTTTAGATTTGAAACCGGGAAATTTTGAAATGACTATATTCAAAGGAACTATTTCTAACCAAAAAATAATCCAAAGGCTTATTGCCTCTCAAACGAGATAAGATCAAAACTGTTTTTTCTTATCGGGATTGAAATGCAAAATCTATATTTGTTCTTTAACCAAAACTTTCTTATGCCTGACGCTATGCAAAATTTTAATGAAACCTTATCGTACCTTAAAAGTATTTACCCGCATACCCCGGATGTGGGTATAGTACTGGGGAGCGGGCTTGGCAATTTTACCGATCAACTGGAAGTAGAAAAAGAAATCGACTACACTAATATTCCTCATTTTCCTATTTCAACCGTTGAGGGCCATAAAGGAAAACTAATCTTTGGAAGCCTTAGTGGAAAACGGGTCGTTTGCATGGCGGGTCGTTTCCATTTTTATGAAGGATACGAAGCCGATCACGTTGTTTTTCCCATCAGGGTAATGAAACTGCTGGGTATTAAAGCCCTGTTTCTTTCTAACGCCGCAGGAGGCGTTAATCCTGATTTAAAAGTGGGCGACCTGATGATCATCACCGATCACGTAAGTTTTTTTACCCGAAATCCGTTAATTGGAAAAAATATCGCTGATTTCGGACCTCGTTTTCCTGACATGAGTGAGCCATATAGTAAGGAGTTAATCCAGCGGGCACAGGCCATTGCAGAACAACGTAAGATTAAATTGAAAGAGGGCATCTATTATGGTGTGACAGGGCCAACTTTTGAAACAAGAGCAGAATATAAATTGGTGCTTGCGTTGGGGGGGGATGCTGTAGGCATGAGCACTGTGCAGGAATGTATCGTGGCTAATCAGATGAAGCTCCCCGTTTTTGCGATGAGCGTTATTACAGATCTGGGGATACGCGATGGTGAAAATAAAATCACACATGAAGAAGTTTTGCAGGCAGCCAGGGAAGCAGAACCTCATTTTGCTACTATTTTCAAAGAAATGGTTGCCTCTGTTTGAGTAGAGAGTCAAAATATAAAATCAGCCGCCTGTATCCGGGTTCAAAACCAGGCTATTCTACAAATGATTTTTTTTGATTTCTTTGTGATTTGGAATTTGGAAATTGTGATTTCAAATTGAACAACACTGACAAGAAAGATTACATACCTTCTGCCGGCTTTTTGCTTTTTATTTTCCTTAAGAACAATAGCTCAACCCAATTTTCGCAACCTTTCGCACGGAGGTACGCACGGACTTGGTAAGAGCGGTGCTGACAGTCTTCATCACCGCAATCGTAATGAAGATTCAATCACCATCTACTATCGTTACCTCGATTCAACGCGTCATTTTAAATTGGATTCTTCGATTAATGACTTTAACCTGCGCTTTCCGATTCCTGCGACAAATCTCTACCTGGGCAACCTGGGAACGGCTTCCGAATCGCTGTTGTTCTCGCCCTTAATGGCACCAGGCTGGGACCCCGGATTCCACGCTTTTGATATTTATAAATGGAAACAATCGGGCATTCGATTTTTCAATACTACACGTCAATATTCGGAGTTAAACTATTTTCTGGGAACCCGAACGGAACAAATAATCGAAGTGCTGCACACGCAAAATATAAAACCCAACTGGAATGCGTCGTTTCAATATCGGTTTATTAATTCCCCAGGCACTTTTCAGAACCAGGCTACAAACCATACGAATCTTCTTTTTACTTCCTGGTATGAATCCGTCAAGAAACGATATAATAACTATTTCTTTGTTCTTGCTAATAATTTGCAATCGGCAGAGAATGGTGGATTGGCCAACGACAGTGATCTGCAGAATACTTCCATTTATAAAGACCGGTTTAGTATTCCCACTATTTTAGGAGGAGATCAACCTTATACTACAGATTTTTTCTCGACAAATATCAGTACCGGAAACCGGTATCGTGAATTCACAGCATTGATGCGACAACAATACGACCTCGGAAAAAAAGATTCATTGGTTACCGATTCTACTGTGATCCCATTGTTTTACCCGCGACTTCGCTTTGAACACACTATTTCTTACAATACTGACAAATATCAGTATTTTGATTTTGCGACATCGCCGATCGACACCGCCTTTTACGCCAATTATAACTTAACTGTTCATCCCGGTGATTCCGTTCGTTTTCGCGATAGATGGAAAAGTCTTACCAACGATTTTTCCATCTATCAATTCCCTGATGCGAAAAATCTTCAGCAATTCGTAAAACTAGGAGTCACGTTGCAAACTTTAAAAGGTGAATTTGACAGCGATACGAGTTCATTTTACAATCTTATTTTACACGCTGAGTATCGCAATAAAACGCGAAATCAAAAATGGGATGTGGAATTATTTGGCAATTTATATACGGCAGGATTTAATAGTGGAGACTATAACGCTCACATTAGTTTAAAAAGATTTGTCGGCAAAAAGAAGCAGGGTTACGCTGAGGTTGGTTTCGAGAATGCAAACCGCTCTCCGTCATTTTTATTTGATTCGAGAAGTAGCTTTGATTTTGATAAATCGGCTTCCGGTTTTAATAAAGAGAATATCAGCCATATTTTCGCATCGATTTACCAACCTTCTTTGCGATTACGATTGTCGGGCGACTATTATCTCATAAGCAACTATACCTATTTTACGGATTATTATAAGCTGGGCCAGTATGAGCCTCTTTTCAATTTTTTGCAGGTGTCGGCCCAAAAAGTCTTCAAGCTTTCCAGGCGCCTAAACTGGTATGCGGATGTGTACTTTCAGCAAAAAACAGGAAATGTTCCTTTAAATATTCCTACTGTTTTTACCAGAAATCGTCTCGTTTTCGAGGGTGTTTTTTTCAAAAACCTGAATTTGTCGACAGGGCTTGAAATAAAATACAATACAGCCTATAAGGCGGACGGATATTCCCCACTAACGGGTCAGTTCTTTTACCAGGATAGTGTAACGATTAAGAATACTCCGACAGTATCGGCGTTTCTGCAATTCAGGATTAAAGGGTTTAAAGCTTTTATTCGCGCTGAAAATCTTAACACGGCGCAGGTAACGGGTGAAAGTGGATTTGGATTCACCAATAATAACAAGCCTGCCCCAGGGTATGCTTACCCAGGTTTGTTGATCAGGATTGGGATTTGGTGGAGCTTTGTAAAATGAAAATCGATTTGCGGAATTTCCAGCCCCGGGAGCAGATTATTACTTTTAGACAGGCAATTTTGCCTTCTATTATCACGTTTTAGAAATATTATGATACGCCACAAGTTTTGCCTGTTTTTTTGCCTTTTCATTATTGCATTTTCTGCGAAATCGCAGATCCAGTTGCAACCTAATATCACAGATTCCAGGCTTGATTTTACCCTGCCCGATATAAAGGGAGATAGCTTACAACTTTCAACTATGAAGGGAAAAGTTTTTCTACTTGATTTTTGGGCGTCCTGGTGTGTTCCCTGCCGCTTTTCGAATAAAAACCTTGTGAGATTGTATGCTAAATACAAAGACAAGGGGTTTGAAATACTCGGAGTTTCTCTCGATGATAATAAAAATGCGTGGAAGCGGGCCGTGAGCAAAGACAGGATAAGTTGGTTGCAGATCAACGATTCAAAAGGCTGGGATGCTACTTCAGCAGCCAAATGGCAGGTAGATGCAATCCCCGCATCATTTCTAATTGACAAAGATGGGAATGTGGTAGCGATCAATACGGAAAAGAAGGAATTGGAAGATAAGATTCGCCAACTATTGGGCCTGTAGGAGGTCTTCGGTTGTCAGTCGTCGGTCATCGGATTTCCTCCCCGATCAATCAGGGTAAATGCTGCATTTAGGCTCGAAAGTGAAAAGAGAAGATCTCGTTTGTGGATCTCTTATACTCTCCGTAACAATAAAATGACCGTGGAATGCAGCAATTAATAATGTAGGTGCGAATGTGATTGTAATTGTTAAATTATCTTAAAAAACAAGAGAATTGCCAGAGAGCAGTTTTGATTTTGACTTGGTTATCGGCGAACCCGGCTTAAATAATTTCTACCCGGAATTACTGAATTTTCCCAAGGACTATGGGTTCAAATGATGATTTTTTTTTGAGACACAATAAACCGTGTGCTTTGAAGTTATGTTGGTGATTTTTAGTGCTTATCAGCAAGCAGTATAGGAATATCATTTTTCAATATCTATCTTTGCGCGGTTTGAAAAGCCTTTTTGCATTCATATTACTCCTAAGTCATGTCAACTTTTCTATGTTCGTAGCCCAGGTTGATGAGGTAGATGCCTTTGATAAAAATGGGCAGCAGAAAGAGGATGTGAATAGTCTTGTCGAATATCTTGCTAACGCATTTCACATCAAGCATAAGCCACTTAAAGATAGTGACGATGATAATGCACGTTATTTCCACGCCTCAAAATTTGATGATTATAATTTTTCCCAGTTAGGTATTATAAAGAAGTACCAATTTGCTTTATGCAAAGTCATATTTCCCTCGTATTCTGAAGAGTTAACAAGCTCTGTTTTTCTTGACAAACATATTCCTCCCCCAAAGGCATAATTAACTTACACTTACGGCATTCTGCCGATTGCAAGCTTGCCAGGTCCTGGCATAGCGTCGAACCATTAAACATATATCGTTTCATTAATAAACCAAAATGAAAAATAAGATCCGTAGATTATCCTTTTTGCTTGGGATTTGTGTGTCTTTCACTTTCATAAATTCAGACGCACAGGATTCACTTCAAATTACTTTACCACAAGCTGAGACTCAATTCCTGCAGAGAAATTTTCTATTGCTCGCAGCAAAATACAGAATAAATGAAGCAGATGCTGCCATCATCCAGGCGCGACTTTACCCCAATCCGAATTTGTCTATCAACCAGGGCGTATATAACCAGGATACAAAAAAGTGGTTGGATTTGTCATCTACTGGTGAAACGGCTGTTTCACTGCAGCAGGTCATTTTGCTGGCAGGGAAAAGAAATAAACAGGTTGACCTGGCAAAGATCAATTCACAAATATCCACTTACCAGTTTTATGATTTGGTAAGAACGCTTCGCTATGAGCTGCGCAGCACTTTTTATGATCTATATTTTTTAGACGAGCCCCTTGCTGTTTATGATAAAGAAATTGAGTCGTTGAAGATGCTGATTGATACATATACTGATCAGTACAAAAAGGGCAACGTGGCCTTCAAAGACCTTGCGAGACTCCAGGCAGAGCAATTTAGTTTACAAAATGAACGCCTGGATTTATTGAAACAAATCACCGACAAACAAACCGATCTTGGATTACTCATAGGTGATACATTGGCACGGCAAATAAAACCTGTTGCCGATAAAGACTTTCTTGATCATATTGATATGTTGAATCTTTCTTATGAACAATTACTCGATTCAGCTTTTGCCAATCGATATGATCTGAAAGCTGCCAACACGCAGGTTCAGCTTAATCAATCCAATCTTGCTTTGCAGAAATCATTGCGGGTGCCGGATCTTACAGTTGGGGCAAACTATGACAAAGCTGGAAGTTACGTGCGTAATTTCAATGCCATCTCTTTAGCGATTGATCTCCCTTTTTGGAATCGCAACCAGGGCAACATTAAGGAAGCCCAATCACAGATCGAAGAAAGTAAGCAGCTTCAATCCAACACGGAACTGCAGGTGAAAGTGGATATCAGCAAGGCTTACCACGAAATCCTGGAGACAGATAAACTCTATAAGACGATTTCAGTTCAATTTACTGCCGATTATGAAAAGTTACTCGATGGAATTATAAAGGGATATGAGAATCATACCATCAGTCTTCTTGAGTTCATCGATTACTATGAAACTTATAAAAATTCAAAATTAGAATATAACCGTTTAGAGACAAATCGGCTGGATGCACTGGAAAACCTGAATTTGGCAACTGGCACTATCATTTTAAAATAATTCATTCAATATGAAATACGTTTTGTTTTTACTCTCTCTTATCCCCATGCTGGTCTTATTATCCTGTGGTCACAAAGCAAGTGAAACCAATGACGATAACCAGCCTTTTTGTATTCCCGATTCACTCATGAAAGACCTTACCATGGATACGGTCAAATCGGAGCTTGTCCTGAGTAGCCTGAATCTATCTGGAAAGATCAGCTTTAATGAAGACAATGTTGTGAAAGTTTTCCCGCAAGTGGGAGGGCACGTAGCAGATGTAAAAGTGTCATTAGGCGATTTTGTTCAAAAAGGGCAAATGCTCGCGACTGTGCGCAGTTCGGATATGGCAAACTATTATAACGATTATAAATCGGCACAATCGGAACTGGCGATTGCTAAAAAGAACCTGGAAGTAACGGCGGATATGCGCAATAGCGGCGTCAGTTCAGAAAAAGACTACCTCACAGCACAAAGCGAATACAACAAAGCCCTGGCACAATTCAACAAGGAAAACGAAGTGTTTAAGATTTACGGAGGGAACATCCAGGACAATGATTCGATTGGCTCCGGCTACCAGATCAAAGCGCCGATCAGCGGATTTATTGTTGAAAAGAATATCAATACAGGGATGGAGTTGCGGGCAGACGATGCTAACAATCTTTTTACTATTTCGGATTTGAAAGAAGTATGGGCAACAGCCAATGTATATGAAACGGATATTTCAAAAATAAGACTGGGCAACAATGCGGAGATATCAACATTAAGCTATCCCGATAAAAAATTTTCGGGAAAAGTGGAGCGCATCTCGAATATTTTGAACCCTGAAACAAATGTCATGTCCGTGAAAATCCGACTGGAGAACCCCGATTACACTTTGAAGCCTGGGATGTTCGCAAACGTTTCTATACTTTTTCCCGGCACTGATAAAAAAATGGTTTTGCCTTCAAAATCTGTTTTGTTTGATGATAACAGGAACTATGTAGTGGTGTTCAGGAAACAATGTAATGTGAATATGCAGGTCGTAAATGTATATAAGCAGGTTGACGACAAAACTTATTTCGATTCAGATGCATTGCATAAAGGGGATCTGGTAATCACCAGGAATAACCTTTTTGTTTTTACAGCATTGAAGAAGCTCTGAGGAGTTTCAAGTTTTTAATCATGAATTTTCAAATTAACCGGAATGGATAAGCTTGTAAAAGACATTATTAGTTTCTCTCTGCGTCATAAACTCTTCACTTTTTTTATGACCGGTGCACTAGCCATTATTGGGATATTTTGTTTTATAAAAACCCCAATTGTAGCGTTTCCCGATTTCACAAATACGCAGATTCAGATCATCACACGTTGGCCGGGAAGAAGCGCCCAGGAAGTAGAGCGCTTTGTGACCATACCGGTTGAAATAACAATGAATAGCGTTCAGCGAAAGATCAATCTACGGTCCCAATCGATGTTTGGACTTTCTGTGGTAACGCTGGTGTTTGAAGATGATGTGGATGATTCGTATGCGCGCCAGCAGATCACCGCATTGTTGCCAGATATCCAGCTTCCCGATGGGTCTGATGAAGAATTGACACCACCCACTGGCCCCACAGATGAAATTTTTCGATATACTTTACATTCACCGGTACGCACACCCGCCGAGCTGAGGACGATACAGGATTGGGTGATCGATCGAAATTTGCGCACTGTGCCGGGTGTGGCAGATGTAGTGGCGTTTGGCGGTCCCGTTAAAACTTATGAAGTAAGTGTCAATCCCAATTTACTCACTCAATATGACCTGACTGCTCTTGATGTATATGATGCAGTTAGTAAAAGTAATATCAATGTTGGAGGTGACGTGATTGAGAAAACATCCCAGGCTTTTGTTGTCCGGGGTATTGGGTTGTTGACCAGTATTGATGATATCAAAAATATTATCATAAAAAATGTAAATGGCACACCTATACTCGTGAGAAGTGTGGCCGAAGTTTTTGAATCGAACAACCCACGCCTGGGTATTGTAGCAAAGGGACGGCATAACCCTGATGTAGTAGAAGGAATTGTACTAATGCGAAAAGGTATTGATCCCGGGCCCGTACTTAAAGGCCTTGAGCAGGAAGTAGAAGAGTTAAACACAAATATTCTTCCCTCAGATGTACAGGTACAAACGGTTTATGATCGACAAAACCTAATCGATTTTTGTCTCCATACCGTTTTTCACAACGTGCTCGAAGGAATCTTCCTGGTCACTCTTGTTGTGTTTTTATTCATGCGCGATTGGCGGGCTACACTCATTGTTTCCCTGATCATTCCGCTATCACTTTTGTTCGCATTCATCATGCTATACATGAAAGGCATGTTTGCAAACCTCATTTCCATTGGCGCTATTGATTTTGGGATATTGATCGATGGAGCGGTAGTGATGGTCGAAGGTGTATTTGTCGCATTAGGATACTATGCGGCAGAAATTGGAATGGAGAAATTCAATAAGGTTGCCAAGTTAGGCCTCATCAGGCGCACGGGTGTAGACATGGGCAAGGCGATATTTTTTTCAAAGCTTATTATTATCACTGCATTAATCCCCATTTTTTCGTTCGAGAAAGTTGAAGGGAAACTATTTTCTCCGCTCGCTTATACATTGGGTTTCGCATTGTTGGGAGCTTTGTTTTTCACGCTCACATTTGTACCTGCGCTTTCCAGCCGCCTGATGCGTAAAGATGTTAAAGAAAAACATAACGGACTGGTCGCTGGGATGATAAAATATTATGGGAAATTATTCGACTGGGTAATGCGGCACAGAAAGCTCAGTCTTTCAGTGGCTGCTATTGCTGTGCTAATAACCTTTGCATCCGGCAAATTTTTAGGAACTGAATTTATTCCGCATCTTAATGAAGGTGCATTGTGGGTCGAGGGCGATGCGCCGATGAGCATTTCATTGGACCAGGCAAAAGAGCTGGCCGATAGTATGCGAAGTGATCTCCTTGAATTTCCCGAGGTCAGGGAAGTTGTTTCCCAGGTGGGTCGGCCAGATGATGGTACCGATCCCAAAGGGTTTTTCAGCATCGAAAATCTCGTGGATCTATATCCAAAAGAACAGTGGAAGAAAAAACAAACAAAGGACGAGTTGATCGCCAGGATGCAGAAAAAACTGGAGGAAAAGCATATCGGAACAATTTGGGCTTTTTCCCAGCCAATTATTGACAACGTTAACGAAGCAATAGCGGGAATCAACGTGGACCAGGCGGTAAAAATTTTTGGAGATGATCTTGATAGCATTTCAAAAATATCACAACAAGTCAATCAATTATTAAAGTCGATACCAGGCATGGAAGATGTTGGCATCGTAAAAAATCTTGGTCAGCCGGAACTGCAGATAAAACTGGATAAACAAAAAATGGCTTTATATGGAGTTACGACAGGGGAGGCAAATGCGGAAATAGAGTTGGCGATTGGCGGTAAAGCGGCTACACAGATGTATGACGGCGAAAAGAAATTCGACGTACGTGTTAGGTATCAGCTTCCATTCAGGAAAAATGAGACTGCAATTGGAGACCTCATGATCCAAACATCTACCGGTGCGAAGATACCACTGAAGGAAATTGCGGATATTCAATTGAGAAGCGGTCCCGCATTTATTTATCGTGATAATAATAAACGATTCTCCGCGGTGCAGTTTGCTGTAAGGGGCAGGGACCTTGGTAGTACCGTGGCTGAGGCCCAAACAAAGCTTGCCAGGGAAATCAGGCTACCTAAAGGCTATACAGTTAGATTCAGTGGCGAATACGAGAGTGAAGTTAGAGCCATGACAAGATTATCAATCGTTGTCCCAGTTAGCCTTGTAATTATTTTTATCATTCTCCTGATCTTATTTCGCAGAATCACCGACGTATTACTTGTCTTATTAAATGTGCCGTTTGCTCTGGCAGGAGGAATTCTTGCACTGATTATCACAGGCACTAATTTCAATATCTCTGCTGGCATTGGTTTTATTGCTCTTTTTGGAATTTGTATTCAAAACGGGGTGATTATTATATCCGTAATCAAACAAAATCTGATTAAAGGAATTCCACTTACAGACTCAATAAAAACTGGGGCTATCAGCCGTGTCCGGCCGGTTGTTATGACTGCATTAATGGCAATATTCGGTTTGCTACCTGCTGCCGTTTCAACGGGTATAGGTTCCGAAACGCAGAAACCACTAGCCATAGTAATTGTGGGGGGGTTAATCAGTGCCACCATTCTTACATTGGTGATTTTTCCACTGGTAGTACAGATTTTTTATAGCCGGCATGAAAAGAGGCTGAAGCGAAAACTGGGCCTTGCATGAGATAAATACTGCCCTGGCGAAGTAGTTTTCATTTATAATCTTCCCTGGTCGGACTAAAGGCGTCAATGACTTTGCAATCGGTAATCGCAATCGCACTATGTGGCATATTTGACGGGATAACGTGGTACATTCCGGTTGTCAACGGACAATCTTCACCACCAATGATCATGTTCAATTGTCCTTCGATGATATAGGTAATTTGTTCGTGTAGGTGATGATGCTCTGGCAGCACAGCTCCCTTTTTTATTTCTACATAGCCAACTGTTTCTTTGTCACCGTGAGCATAATATCCCGTAATGCCGGGAACAACTTCTTTTGGGTTGATATTTTTTATTAGTTCCATAAAAGTAAAATAGATGATTAATAATTATTGAATAGGTTTGAAATCCTGGTTGAAAACGGGTAAAGCAGACGGAATGGTTACGACATTGAAAGCATGACCGGTGGCTTTATGGCAATTATTGCAGGTGTTAGTTAACAGAACAAAACTGGTTTTGAATTGCGATGGATTTTTTTGCTGAATGGCGTTATTTATGCTGTCAATTGCCGGGTTGATCATCCCAATGGCATTGACCTCTGGCCTGTCTGAGCAAAAATTTCTGACATCATCCAGCGTCTCACCGATTTCATGTACTTCAAAATCTGCCAGCGCCCAGTTCTGATTCTCACCCGCAAACCATAGTTTGGCATGGTGAAGTTGTATGCC
>DASXOT010000348.1:0-3405 GCA_036494065.1 Chitinophagaceae bacterium | reverse complement strand
TAGGTGAAAGCTCCGCAGACAGATCCTCTTCGATCCAATTTACAACGTTATGAATACCTCTCAGCGGAGCTTTCAGGTCGTGTGAAACAACGTAGGCAAATTTATCAAGTTCCTCATTCCGATTCTTCAATTCTGTTATATTCCTGCGCAGGCTGTCCGACATAATATTTAATGATGATGACAAGTTAGTGAGCTCATCTTTCTTATCGTCGGTTACGGTTGTAAAATTTCCCTGTGAGATGTTTTCTGCCAGCTTTACCATAGTTTTAATTCGCCTCGATATCAGGGCAACTACATAAATAGTCGTAATGATCCCGATGATAATGGTGAGGGCGAAAAAAGTGAGAGAATAAATATGCGTTCGTTGTATGGATTCAGCCAGATTTTTACTGTGAATATTTCGTGCCCTATATTCAATCTTATCGAACAATGAGAATTTCCGGCTAATCTCATCATTAATGTTCTTGCCAATTTGCTTTTTTAGCTGGCCCTCGAACAGCGTAGTATAAATCTGCGCAGACATTTTAGAAGCGGTCATTGAACGCCGGTTGTCAATAAGTGCATTTGCATATGCGATCCATCGACTATGCAGAATTTTTATCGAATCAAGAATGGCTGGCTGTTCAGCATTGTTTGTTATCAAATTATCCTGTTCTGCAAATAACTGCGGCACGATTATAAGACCATTGTTATAAGCATCCAGAAAAGCCGTATCCTGCGTAAGCAGGTAACCCCTGAAGGAGCTTTGCATATCAATGATTGACTTATGAAGCCTGGCCGAATTGCGTATAATCTCCTGCGACCGATTCAAAAATTCGGTATTGCGGCCCACCTTAATAGACAACAGGTAATTAGATGCCGTATCAATAATCGACAAAATCAGTACAATAGCGAATCCTAATAATATGCGGGTAGATAGTTTCATTCTTTTAGTAATAGCGAGCAGTCCCTGAAAAACGTTTTTTATGCCGTTGTTATTTCCTTCATTTGCTTTTGTTATGACGGCCTGGCCTGGCGGTCATAAAATGAGATTTATTTGCATCGCATTATTTGATGATAACCCCTCATCCTTTACTATCACATTCTTTCAACATCAACTAAGCAAGCGATTGTTTTTGTGAAGCTTGTTGCACATAAGGCACCGAATGTTGCAGGCAGTGCTTTAGTAAGTTTTAAGCTTCAATTTATCGTCCATAAATTGCCTGATAAACAGTCTGGAAACAAATGGCAAAAACATAAGATTGGTAAAAGTATTTCGCAACCATATGCCGAATTTACTTTTAGGGACTAACGACTTTGCAAAATTTTGGGCTACTTTCTGTTTACGGTCAATAAATGGTTTGAATATATTTTCGTATTGTTCAAATGCAGTTTTATAATTTCCATTTGCTTCTTTCAATTCCCCTGCGAGAATATATGCCCCAACTATGGCAAGGGTTGAACCTTGCCCGGATAATAGTGATGGGCAATCGCAGGCGTCGCCAACCAATGTAACACGATTTTTCGACCAAAAGTCCATCTGAATTTGGCTTACCACATCAAAATAGAAGTCAGGAGCCGTATCTATTTTTGAAAGCAACCCGGCACACTTCCAACCCGCATTTTTAAATTGGCTTTTCAGAATTTCCTTCTCTTTTTCAATATCATGACGGCGATATGATATTTTTTGTGGTGACGTGAAAATGAAAAACGTTGCTGCTTTGTTTTCATTAGTCGAATAAACCGCTGCCTGTTTACACGGAGTATTATATGTTAGAAATGAAGTGCCATGAGAAATGCCATCTTTAATCGTGAAAGACGCGGTGTAATAGCCATAGTATTTTTCAAACTGCGATTCGTCTCCAAAGACCAGGTTTCGCACATTTGAGTGCAACCCGTCAGCGCCCGCAACCAAATTAAATGAACGAATATTACCACTACCAAATGTTACATTTACCCCTCCTTCATTCTGTTCAATTTTATTAATGGTATCTCCAAAGATGATTTCAATGCCCTTGTCAAGGTGATTGTAAATAACCCTTGACAAATCACTGCGAAGGAATGTGAAAGCACGGCCATTCATCATCTTCTTAAGTTTCTTATAATTCATTCCACCTTTTCGTCTATTGTTTTCATCAACAAATGCGACCTCTGATATATTCAAATCAACTTTTTCAAGGTCGGGCACAATCTTCATTCTTTCAGCCACATCAAACCCGGCACCCCAAAAATCAATAGCGTAGCCGCCTTCTCGCAGTTTGGGTGAGATTTCTACGATGGTCGGATTAAAACCAAATTTTTTCAGCCAATAAGCAAGTGTCAAACCCGCTATTCCTGCCCCTGATATTAAAATGTTTTTATTGTCCATTGGCGAGGTTGTGGTTTTAGCGTTGCTTACGAGATTTCAGCATTTGTGAAGGCATTGCAATAGCGAATTACCAGTTCGGTAAAAATGCCGAATTGAAAAACTGAAATTGAAGATAAATACAATTGTTGAATAGCGTGATTTCGACTTGAATAAAGGTGATAAGAATTACTGCTCTATAAATGCGACAAGTTTAATCGGTTTTAAACTTGCAGTTCATTGCAGACCGCTTGATATGCGAAGATCCTTCATCAAAAACTACAGAGATAAGACACTAAAAAGAAAAAATTATGAAATGGGAAGGCGTAACGCCTGCCCAATATGAACGGCTTTAATCTTCGCAGGCGGTTAGGAAAATTCTTTCCATCCCCGGAAGAATGAATATCACGTCTCTGTAGAAGTCGATGTTGTAAGAAAGATTTTTCCAAAAAATAAATAAGAGCTGATTGATAAAGCAGGAATGGTTTAGTAGTGGCCTAAATAGCCGGTTACCATCAAGCCTTGACGGACAAACGATACAACTATCATAAAACCATATTCCTAAGAACAACGTATTTTATCTAAACCAGAGAAATGAAGGTTTTAGAAATTATTCAACAATGATATGCCGAAGTCGCCATAGGAATCCCGCAAGACGTGCTAGCGCTTTTTTACAATAATGTAAAATGAATCGGCTTAAGTCACCCGGCAATTTCATTATGTAAAAGAACCGAAAGATAAGCAGGATCTAATTGCTCAGTGAAAAGTGAGAAAAAAATATAAGGTAGGATTCGAGCATGTTCATAAATTGTGACGATCACTACTTGTCTTGAAAGTCGGTTATTCGCAAATAAAAATCAATCTTACACAACAAAGAAAAATGTCATTCCGTTCTCAAACTCTTCACAGGGTTTGCTATTGCTGCCCTTATTGATTGAAAACTTATTGTGATCATGGCAATTAAGATTATGAATGCACCTGTAATTGCAAACACCCACCACGCAACATCGACTCGATATGCGTAGTTCTGCAGCCATTTATTCATAAACCACCAGGCAAGTGGTATTGCAATGACGAATGCT
>DASXOT010000347.1:0-9699 GCA_036494065.1 Chitinophagaceae bacterium | reverse complement strand
ATAATTTTTATGCCGCATGTAACGATGTGTACGCCGTCGACAAGACCAGGAGCTGGCTTTGTTGATCCTGCATTATGGATCAATAGAGAAAACGATCCAACCTCATTACGACTGGAATTTGATGGTATGAAGGGTCGCGCCTGGTTAATGAAATGGCTTCCATCAAGAGCTTATGACAATGCGATCTATGCCATCTTTTCAAATCCTATTGGCATGGACGATGATCAGTTGAAAAATGGTTGTTCCATGATTATCGATCCATTTGGGGATATCATTGCAGAATGTCGCAAATTGGATAATGAGATAGCAATCGCGGTTATTACACACGATAAGATAAAAAAAGCTGGTGGATATCGGTACAAAAAAGCCAGGCGCCCGGAATTATACAGTGAAATCATCAGCCGACCTCATATTGCGGAGCAAAAAGTAGTGTGGTTGGAAACAGAGATCACTCAAACCAGCGAACCAGCAGGCACTGGAAAATAAAACAGATTCTTTCCGAAGCAGTTCGATAAGGTGAGAATTCAAATAGTTTATCGTTGTCTCGGCACCCTCACTTTCTTTAATCTTGTTTCTCTTTCTGTGACCGAATTATTGGGCATTCCCATAATAAGTCCTCTGCAATTGGGAGCGCCGCATAAACAGTGAAACGGTTGCATATTTTTGTCCAGGAACGATGCGTAATCTAATGTGAGCTCTTCTCCCCTGGCAATAGGACGCAGGGTAACAACATTTAGACCGTTATAGGCAGTATTGGGATCACAACTATGATTTTGAGGCGCCCATTCAGTAGGATCGTTATCCCACAGCAAAAATACTTCCTTGCTGATGGGGTAGGCATACCTGCGGAACGTTTCCTTATCAATTTCCGACCAGTGTTTTTCAACATGCCTTAGCGTAACCAGTCGCTGTGCTTTTTCCTCACCAGAGAAAATAAATTCACCGGCCCTTAGATCGCGATTGGCGTAAATCCCAAAACCAGATATGGAATTACCCTTGATCACGAATGGTTTTATCTTTCGTTGGTGACGTGCAATTCCTTCGGCTACGATATGCTTCAAAAAACCAGGCTGACCGATGCCATCGAACTTCAACACAAAATCAGCTGATCCTTCGTAACCATCTGTATAAAAAACAGAACAGGTAAAATTGACTTCAAGAAAATAAATCTCATTTTGATCATTCACACGAAAATCCATCCTGCCATAACCTGCACCTCCAAAACCCAGGAACACTTTTTCGGCTGCCTTTCGAAGCTCACGATCAAGCTGCCTGTCCGTGCATGGAAAATTGCAATCGGGATGGAGTTCTGAAGTTTTTAATGAATAGGTTTTGAACGTATATTCCTGCGGAAATACATATTCTACCGGCTTGAATACGGTGCATTTTTTTTCATCCTCTGCATTGGCAGCCACCAATACGGTGAACTCCCTGCCAGCAATATATTCCTCAACCAATAAAGGGCCATATTCTTTAATTATCTGTGACACTTTGTTGGTCAGCTCTTCTTCATTGTAGACCAATGAGTGCTTATCAACACCAAGGCTATCACCTGCTTTTTCAGGTTTTACAAACAAAGGGAACTGCAGCTTTTCAATCGCTTTTTTTACATCCTCAATTTTTTCGACAACAACATAGGCCGGGATCTTTATCCCCTGGCTGTAAGCGACATATTTCATGAGCTCTTTAGGCACGTCGTACAATTTAGTACCCGGACCTGTATAAGGAAGATTCAATAGCTCCATTGAATAATAAACATCCACTCCCGGGATTTCCCATTCCAGGTATCCTTCGCACAGGTTTACGAATATATCATACCCTTTTTTGCCCAATTCCTTTAGTTGCCGGTAAGTTGTTAGTTTGTTTAGAAACACATTATCTATTTGTGCTTCTGGCCATAGATGAGCCAATTGTCTTGGAGGGTCATAATATTGATAATCCACTGCTGTAGTGGAATAATCTGGTTGCAATACGCAGATCTTCATGAAACTTTTTTATTTATTGAAGAAGAGATAAACTCGTGCTTTCGCAAACTGTCACCGATAATTTCCATTACCAGTTGTGCAAATGATTTTCCAGAAAATCGCAAAATAGCTCCGATAGAAGTATGATTTTCATCTTCGCTCAATCCGCATTGTGCATTCACTTCCAGAACATATAACTTCTTTGTCTCCTCATCCATCCTGATGTCCAGTCGTGCATAACCCAGTCCTTTCACTGCAGCATAAGCATCCAGCGTGATCTGCTGCAATGATGAAATTAACTCTTTACCTGCTAAGGCGTATTCGTAAAAGTTTCCTTGTTCCGGCATGGCTGATTCATTCTCGTAAAACTCCCACAAGCGATCGAAAGAGAGAAACCTTTCCGTGGCAGGCAATGAAGAATGAAACAATCTTTCAACAGGCTGATAATTGATACATTCATTTGGCCGATCAGATGAACCTACGATCAGCGTTGTAAACTCATGCCCTTTTATAAACTGTTCTACGACCACGCCGCCCGAAGTAAGATTCCAACCATGATATCCGGAGAACATTAACTGTATTTGTTCTTTCAACTCTTGTTCGTTACTAACTACGTTTCTGATAGAAATTCCCATGCTGCCGCCACCGGAGATAGCAGGTTTTAAAATAAGCGGACTTCCCAGGCGGTCAAATATCCCCGCAATATCCTGTTCTTTATGTTCAATTATTTCCCATTTAGGTGTTGATACGCAGGCATTATCAAAAGCCTGCTTCATGGTAATCTTAGAAGTGGTGATATGGTAGAACTCGCTGCTGGATCCTGAAAAGCAAAGGCCTCTTTCCTGTAAATAATGAATAACGGAAATACCAGGAACGCCATTTATTTCATCTCCATCGCAAAGATTGAATACAAAAGGCATCTTTCCATTTGCCGACAATGCGATATCATCGATGACCTTTCTAAAATTACTAAGAGTTACCGGCTGCCATTTCCAATCCGCCTTTACTTCTTCAAATACCTTTTTATATTCTTCGATACCCTGAGAAAAATCATAGTAGTATTGAATATTGGGATCATCGGATTCAACTTGCGGTATTAACAGCCATATTTTTAATTGATGTGCAGGGATTGTCAGCGGTGGAATTGTAAATGAAGCTGGCATTCGTCAATGATTACTTTGAATACTTGATTTTTAATTGTTCTGAAATGAAATCAGAAAACCGGTAACGCTGTAAAACGTCTTGCGAAAGATAAGAAGCACCGCCAATATAACCAAGACAATTATCGCAACCGCAAACACATTGAAAGGGTTGAGACATCTTCCATTCGGTAGATGGGTAAAAATAACAAAGTTCATCGCCAATCTTTATATCCCGGAGGGAGATGACTTTAAAGCTTGTAGTATCAAAAAAAACATTTGGGCAACAACTATGGTTAATATATTGCAAAAAAGACGGCTGCAGATAAATATGCTCTTTGGTATTTAATTGCACCGTAAGATAAGAAGGTGTTTGTACAATGGCAGAAGCACCAAAATCGCAAATGGTGTTGCCTTCACGAAGATTAATCCTGGAAAAGGTAGAATGCTGGTCGGTTACTTCTTCTTTCCATATTTCGAGGATTTCATTCTCAAATACAAGTTGACTGACGGGTGATGAAGCGGTATTGAATTGCATAAGTAAAGAAAAAGAAAAAATTAAATAATAATTAAATAATAAAGAACATTTTATTCCCATTTTAATAAAATATATAAGGATAATAAAGACTGCTGTTTGAATAATGCTATAGTTTTTGTATGATTTATCACTATCCTCATTACTAGGACCTGATTGAAAAGGGTTATTTTCGGAATCAAAACAATTGTATGCCTGGCGATGAACAACCCCAATATAAGGACGGAAAGATCTGTTACATTGAGATGCCTGCAATAGATATCGCAACTTCTGCTTCATTTTATAAAACTGTTTTCGGATGGAATATCAGGGCGCGTAGCGATGGTGCTACGGCTTTTGATGATACTGTCGGTGCTGTTAGCGGTTCATGGGTACTCAACCGCAAGCCAATGACCGAAGTGGGTTTATTGTTTTATATAATGGTTGATGATATCGAAGCCACCATCAGGAGACTTATAAATAACGGAGCTACTATCATTCAACCCGTAGGGATGGATGCTCCTGAGATCACTGCACGATTCACTGACCCTGCCGGAAATATCATTGGCCTTTACCAGCAACCTTCAGGACAGTAAAATCACAAGATGGAGCTGTTCAACAGGGTTCATTAAATGGGTTTGAGTAAGTTTAATTTATCCAATTGAGTCGTTCTTCCGATTTTATAATCCTCCATTTAATCCAATTTTGATGAGGACTCACAATATTCCATTTTTCTTCCTTTGATATTTTGTCAATTAACAATACTTATCAGCGATTGGCCTTTAGCAGATTTGCTCTTAAAAATGTGACAAGTTTTATACTAAAATCTTTGAATTTCAGTTATTAAGGGTTTAGATTGCGCCGGATGCAACAGAACAGATATATCGGTATTTTTTTATTGGTTCTTGGTTTTTGCCTTGGGGGTAATATTGCTCATGCTCAGTTGGGATTTTCCTTTGATATCCCCAAGCCTAAGCAATATGAAGACCGGCAGCTTAAATCCGAAAAAACCGAACAGAAAAAATTCACAGTACCTCGCCGGTTTGTTCAAAATACTATTACCCATTACAATTATTTCTTCAACGCAAATAATAAGCTCAATGAGATCGTAGCTCGCGCTAAAGAGGCACACAGAGATGACCTTACTCAACTTCTTTCTTTTTATAATTATGATCTTGATGTTACAGCCAGGGATTCGGTTCAACTGGATTCTGTGATTTATAAGGCCACATCAGGTATTGTTCTGCATGATCTTCGAAACAATTGGGCTGATAACCTATATCTTTTGTGGGGTGCAGCTCACTATCTGCAAAAGGAATTTGATTCTGCTTATCTCACTTTTCAGTTCATTAACTATGCATTTGCGCCAAAAGAAAAAGACGGGTATTATCAGTATATTGGGAGTAACATGGACGGTAATAGCGCGATCTCCATTTCTACTAATGAAAAAAGAAACCTACCCAAAAAGATATTGTCCCGACCGCCCAGCCGAAATGAAGCATTCATCTGGCAGATTAGAACTTTCCTTGCCTGGGAGCAATACCCTGAAGCCGCCAGTCTTATTGCTACATTAAAAGCTGATCCGGTTTTTCCTGATCGCTTGCGCTCCGATCTTGATGAAGTGCAGGCGCTCTATTTTTATAAGCAAGGTCAATGGGACAGCTCGGCTATACATTTAACCAATGCACTCGGCAATGCTACCAATGCGCAGGAACGAGCCCGTTGGGAGTTTCTCTCGGCGCAGATGTATGAACTCGCTGGCAACTCCGATCTAGCCCAACATTATTATGAAAAATCTGCCGGACTCACTGTAGACCCGGTGATGGCTGTCTATGCCCGTCTCTACTCTATAAGAGTTGATAAAACCGGTGGCGAACATTATATAGAGAAGAATATTGACGAACTACTCAAAATGGCCAGGCACGACAGATTTGTTGACTACAGGGACATTATTTATTACATGGCTGCTCAAATGGAGATCGACCGGCATGATCCGGCCGCAGCAAGGGAATTACTTTTAAAATCGGCGAAATATAATAATGGCAATATTGCTCAGCGGAACAAAACCTATCTTAAACTTGGCGAGTTGGCTTTTAATGCAAAAGACTACAGAAATGCGGCCAATTTTTACGATAGCCTTATCCTTAGCGATCCTTCTTTGAAAGACATAAACACCATTAACAAAAAAAAGGAAGTGCTTAATAAGCTGGCCTTTCAAACTGAAATCCTGGACAGGCAGGACAGCCTGCAACGTATTGCTGCCTTGCCCGAAGATCAGCGCAAAGAATTTGTAAAAAAACTTTTAAAGGACATGCGCAAACAGGCTGGCCTGAAAGAAGGTGAAACGACAGTGATCACAGGAGGATCTGGATTTACACCAGTTACGGATATGTTCAACTCTTCACAATCGACTAAGGGTGAGTGGTATTTTTATAACACTACATTGCGACAAAAAGGAGCGTCCGACTTTAAGATGCGATGGGGAACCCGTCCAAATGTTGATAATTGGCGAAGGATACAGGCAGTGACTAACCAGATCTCAAATCGTTCCAATAGCAATAATAACAACGCTGTCAACACGATCCCCGGCGATAATTCTCAGAAAACAAATCAGCCTGAAGAACTGACATTTGACAACCTGTATAAAAATCTTCCACTAACTGACGACCAGGTAAAGATTTCCAATGATTCAATTCAGAACGCGTTGTTTGAACTTGGAAAAATTTATGCGGAAGACCTCGAGGATTGCGACGCTGTAATAAGCACTTATGAACGGCTGAGAAATAAATATCCGCAATTTGCAAAAATGGATGACGTGATGTTTCGCCTTTATTATTGTTATAATAAGAATGGAAACACCGATAAGGCAGGGCAGCTTAAATCGGAAATGAGCTCCAAATATCCCAACAGCAACCTGACGTCCATTATTACTTCCGGAAAGGATCCCAAGGCTGAACAAAATGCTGAGGCGACCAAAACGTATGAGAAAATCTATGACCAGTTTATTGAAGGAAATTTTGATGAGGCCTTAGCACAGAAAAAGATGGCGGATAGTCTGTATGGCGAAAATTACTGGACCCCCCAATTGCTGTACATTGAGTCAGTCTACTTTATTAAACAACGCAATGATTCCACGGCCATTGACGAATTAAAAAAGATACAATCAAAATATCCTTCCTCTCCGCTTGCTGCAAGGGCTACGACCATGATCGACGTTTTGAAAAGAAGAAAACAAATTGAAGAAGAATTAACCAATCTTCAAATCAATAAATCCCGTTCGGAGGTTACACAGCAACCTCAACCAAAAGTGATCACCGATACGGTTGTGTCGAGACCAATGATCGCAAAAACAGACACGTCCGCTATAAAAAGACCTATTACCAAATCAGTAAGTGTTGATTCAGTAACAAAAAAAACAGCGGCACCCATCGCTGCGTTTGCATTTAACGCGCTGGCGCCACATTATGTAATGATCATATTAAATAAGGTAGATGTGGTATTTGGAAATGAAGCCAAGAATGCATTTGCGCGATATAACAGCCAGAAGTATTATAATAAAACATTTGAGCTGAATACAATCACTTTAGATGCAGACCACAAATTGGTGCTCATAAAACCTTTTGACAATGCGCAAGCGGCGATCGACTATATTAACGACGTGAAACCCAGGGCGGCCACAGAAATTGTTCCCTGGCTGAAGGCCGATAAGTACAGTTTTTCAATCATTACCGACCCAAATCTTGAAATCCTGAAATCGAACCTGGATCTAACCACTTACAAGCTCTTCCTGGATCAAAATTTGCCAGGAAAGTTCTGATTTTTGTCAATTACAGCTTTGAGAAAAAATTAGTAGTTAAAATTAAACGGGCTACAGGCGATTGTATAATTTAGATTGTGCAATTGAGGATGATTTGTATCTAATGATTTAGCCGAAGCTGGTTGTTTAAAAATCAATATTCGAATATCAAACACTCCGATATGAAACGCTCTGTTCGTTTTTTCTGGCGAATTGCTATCTTTTTTGTTCTTTGTTTTGTACTGGTTATTGTCCTGGCGGCGACAGGAGTTTTTGGGCCCATGCCTTCAATGAAGGACCTGGAGAACCCTACCCTGCTTCAAACCTCAGAAGTATATGCAGGAGACGGTACGTTGATGGGAAAATATTACAGGGAACATGGCAATCGTAGTAATGTCACCTACGGAGAAATTTCAAAACACGTGATCGATGCCCTGATCGCGACGGAAGATGTTCGTTTTTATAGCCATTCTGGCATCGACATGAGGGGTACTGCACGTGCTCTTTTAACTCTCGGTCATAGCGGCGGTGGAAGTACCATCACTCAGCAATTAGCAAAGGCTCTTTTAGAACAAGGCAGCAAGAACAAAGCATGGCGCGTAATTGAAAAAATCAAGGAATATATTATCGCAGTAAAACTGGAACGGAATTTCACCAAGGAAGAAATTCTTGCTTTATATCTAAATGCCGTTCCTTTCCCGGATAATGTGTATGGTATACGAAATGCGTCGAGAACTTTCTTTCAAAAAGAACCTGACCAGTTGAATGTCCCGGAATCTGCATTGCTTATTGGGATGTTGAAGGGAAATACAATCTACAATCCCAGGAGAAATTATCTGTCGGCATTTAACCGGAGAAATGTCGTTATTGACCAAATGGTTAAAAATAATTTCCTCACGGAAGCCGACGGCCAGAAGTATAAGATGATGCCGATCGATATGTCTCATTACAGAAAAATGGATGAGAATAATGGATATGCTCCTTATTTCCGGGAAGTGCTCAAGGGTGAAATTAGCGACGCGTTGAAAGATGTGAAGAAACCGGATGGAACACCCTATAATATTTATGATGACGGCTTAAATATCTATACGACCATCAATATAAAAATGCAGACCTACGCTGAAGAGGCAGTAGCTCAGTGGATGCCTACGTTGCAAAAAGCATTGAACGCCCAAAAATTTATTAAAACAGTATGGAAGGGGCATGAGAATTTTTTGGAAAAATATATGAAGGAAAGTGATCGCTGGCAAAATATGGCCGACGATGGGTTTACGGAAAAGCAGATTCGCGAAAGCTTCAACAAGAAAATACCCATGAAGGTTTTTGCCTGGAACAGTAGCCGTGAAAAAGATACTATCATGACGCCACTGGATTCAATTAAATATTGCCGGCAAATGATGCAATGTGCGTTTATGATCACCGATCCCGTGACTGGAGAAGTGCGGGCCTGGGTAGGTGGTATCGGATTCAAGACTTATAAACTGGATCACGCAAATCTAAAAACCAAGAGACAGGTAGGCTCAAGCATCAAGCCATTGCTATATACCCAGGCAATTGAAGAAAGAGGATTTTCTCCTGAAACAGTGGTGGATAATGAAGCGCAATTTTTTCAGGGCAACGGATGGGTTCCCGCGGGAAAGAAATGCAAAGGCGCACCACAGGTTACTATGGCAGGCGCTTTGGCCTTTTCATTGAATTGTGCCAGTGCTTATATCATGAAACAGGTAGGCCCTTCGCAATTTGCAGACTTCTTGCAGAGATTGAATATCCCTACCAAAGTTGATGTAGTTCCTTCACTGGCATTGGGTACTTGTGATCTTTCGCTATACGAAATGATGTGGGGCTATTCCATTTTTGCCGGACACGGCTTTTCCACAAGACCTTATTTTATCTCGCGTATTGAAGATAGAAATGGAAATGTGATAAAGAGATTTGATAATGGGAACAATCATAAAGAGGCTATCAGCGAAGCTACCGCTTACCAAATGTGCAGGATGATGCAAGGGACTGTAGACATCGGCACCGCCGCCGGATTGCGAAGCAGGTTGGGCGTTGCTGAAATGGGAGGCAAAACGGGAACTACTAATGATAATACAGATGGATGGTTCATGGGATATACACCGCAACTCTTAGGAGGTGTTTGGATCGGTTGTGATGACCAGTTCATCCGCCTTGAAAATAATTTAGGAATGGGTGGTGAAGCTGCGAGGCCGATCTGGGAATATTTTTTCAAAAAAGTTCTGGCTGATAAATCACTGGGGATCGATAAAGATGCAAAATTCTCGG
>DASXOT010000346.1:0-4892 GCA_036494065.1 Chitinophagaceae bacterium | reverse complement strand
TGTAACGGTTATGCCATCACTGTAACCATCGTTGTCTGCATCCTTAAACCAGGCTGTTGTTAGATTAAGATTGGGATCATTATCGTCGCAATCGCCGCTCGTTGCCAGCAATTCGGAGGGAAGTTTATATCCTGCCGGCCTGCTACACTCGGTTTGCGTAGTACCGTCGCTGTAGCCGTCATTGTCTGCATCTTTATACCAAACCATAGGAGCATTAAGCGATGCATCATTATCGTCACAATCACCGCTTGTCGCAGTTAATTCTGACGCTAGTTTGTAATTTGCTGGTCTTGTACATTGCGTTTGTGTGGTCCCATCACTGTATCCATCATTATCGGCATCTTTGTACCAAATTGTAGTGGGATTGACAGCAAAATTTTCATCATCACAATCATTTCCATTTGTTACGTAACCTTTTGGATGAGTTATTGAGCACGATGTAATTGTGCTGTTAGGATCACCATATCCGTCATGATCGCCGTCGAAATAAAAAGTAAAGGGTGAATGAACCTGGGGGTCGTTGTCATCACAGTCGCTTCCAAAAGAAGTAAGAGAGTAACCCACAGGCACATTGCCATAACACATCGTTTGTTGTCCGTTATCATAGCCGTCGTGGTCATTATCTACGTAAAGCATACCCGATTGCCATACGGTTGGATCATTATCATCGCAATCCCCGCTCGTTGCTATCAGTTCTGATGCAAGCTTAAAGCCCGGTGCTCCTTCGCATTGGCCTGTAGTTCCACTAGTGCCATCGCTGTAACCATCATTGTCCAGATCCTTATACCAAATAGTTCCCGGATTAAGGATGGGATTATTGTCATCGCAATCACCGGACACCAGAATGTAGCCTTCCGGTTGCGAACATGCCTGTATTGAATTATTCGGATCACCCCAGCCATCTTTGTCTGCATCCCGATAGTAAGTTAATATCACACCGTCATCAATTATTCCGTTACAGTCATTGTCTTTTCCATCACATATTTCAGGAGCCCCGGGATAAATACTTGGATCGTTGTCGTCGCAGTCGTCGTTTACGGACAATAGTTCGCTTTTTGCAAAAAAACCGGAAGGCCGGGTACACCCAATTTGGAACTCACCAAATTTCGGAGCATGCTTATCTCCATCATTGTCTCTATACCAAACCTGGTTTTCATGTTCCAGTGGATCATTGTCGTTACAATCAAACCCGAGACTGGATGTTATCCAAGTGCCGGCGGGCGGTTCACATTGAATAAAAAATGTTCCATCCGTATAGCCGTCATTATCGGAATCTTTATACCACTTGCTTGCCGGATTTTTGCTGGCGTCATTATCATCGCAATCCAAAATAGTTAAAGAAATTACTTCCGACTCCGCGATATATCCGGTGGGACGGTTACATTGTACTACTGGCGTAGGATCTGAAATATAATGATCTCCATCCTGGTCTTTATACCATTTTTGATCTGGGTGTTCCAGGGCGTTGTTATCGTTACAGTCATTTGAATTTTCGCGGTGTTTATCCACTAACTCTTGCTCTGATATGTAATTCGGTCCCGGTTTTAAACAGGAAGAAAACGAGGACGGACCATTTAAATTCGCATACCCATCGTTATCTGCATCCAGATACCACGAATTGGCGGTGAGAAAAGGATGCTCATAATAACTAGCATCATTACAGTCGATCAACGGTCCAATTTTGTAAGTGTTATCCGGCTGAAGAATCAATGCAGTTTGTATCTCAGAAAAGAGTTTATAGTCAATGGGACGTTCACATTGTACTTTAGTTGTCCCGTCAGTGTAACCATCATTATCTGCATCCTTATACCAAACAATGTTTGGATTAACAGCTTTATTATTATCATCACAATCATAATTATTAGTCACATATCCTATCGGGCAACCAAATTCAGTGCACAGGGCTGGGCTGTTTGGATCCCCGTATCCGTCACCATCCAAATCCGCATAAACAACTGTTTGGCCAAATGCAGTTGCGCTTGAGGCAAGCAGTAGAACGGTAAAGAAATGTTTCATAAATATTTAGTTATTGGTTCAATGATGAATGATTTTATTTGAAGATTTTTATATTCGTCCCGATGTCTTCAATCTTTTTATCGTATAACCAGACCACGATTAATATCAGCAAAATCGAAAGCAGGATGATCAATATGACTGATAGATTTTTTTTCAGCATAGTTCTTTGTCTTCCGGAGTTCATCGTTCAGTTTTTAAACTTATGCCAACAAGCGAGGGGATAGCAAATTTTTGGCAGGACAATACGGAGACATCCCCGGGACAAAACCGGGACAGGATTGTTTTGCAGGGAGTTATTTAAGATGGTTATAAAGATGATTGGCTTCGACAAGCTCAGTCTGACAGCTGTCTTTTCCCGGCGGATCTCCTCCTAAATTAAAAAATCACTCAAAAAGGACACTGAGGGGGACTCGTCCAAGAAAAAAATTTTTAAATGGCAGCGATCCATTCTTCCAAACTAGTATAGGATGGAAGATTAAGTCTTTGGCGTAAACGAAGCCGCGTTTTGCGGACACTGTCGGCGGATATGCCAAGCATGGAAGCAACCTGGCTGTTTGTAAACTGGAGGTGAGTCAGTGCAGCCATTCTTTGTTCGGCAATCGTGATATCATGAGCCCTAAGTTTTAATTTAGCAAAAAAACCAGGATAGATCTTTTCGTAAAGCGATTTGAATTTATTCCATTGTTCTTCCGTGATAATGGTGAAATTGGATAATTCCTCTATTATTTGATGCTGCTGCTTATTCAATTCTCTATGTTGTAGTTGTAACTGGAGGGCCTCTATCAGGTTGGTCTTTTCAACGATATTCCGGGTAAACAACTGCAATTGTTCCTTTGCCGCTGCTATCTCGGCGGCTTTTTCCTGCAGTACAAGCTGCTGTTTAAATTTTAATTTTTGTCGTTGCCAGTTAAGAATGAGCAGTACAATTATTGAAAGCATTACAATCGCTGCTACGATGAAATTGCGTTGCTGCTTGACCTGTTCTTTTTCGCTTTGCAAATTCCTAATAGCTACTATATTTTGAAGATTGTCCAATTTTATACGTGCAATTTCAAGGCTGCTGATGGCTGCCGCTCTTTCAATGCTATCATGCACCCGTGTGTATAGCCTGGAGTATTTGTAAACGCTGTCACTGCTACCAAAGGCCCGATACACATCTGTTGTCGCGTACAATATGTTTTGAAAATAATTTGCATTGAAATCTTCTTGTAAGAGTTGCATCGCTTCTCTTACCTGCATCAACGCACTGTCTTTTTTTCCCTCTATCAAATTTATTCTTGCGACCCACTGCAATGAATTGGATGCGCTGCCAAACTCTCCGTATGCTTTACTAAACAGGTAATCGGATTCCAACAAGGGCTTTGCCATGGCATACTGTTGCTGCATATAATACACTTGTCCTTCATTCCCCGAAATGATGCTCTGCCAGATTTTATTATCAAGTTTTATCGCCAGTCCCCTGGCAATGTTGAAATAATAAAAAGCAGAATCATAACTCCCTGTTTTTTGACAACACAAAGCGATGGTATTGTAACTGCTCATAACAATGCTCGTGGATTTGTCTTGGCATTTTTGAATAGCCAGCTTTGTATAATAAATACTTTTCTCATAATCATGGGCGGCGTAAAGAACATCTCCGAGAAATCCGCACCTCGTTGCTGAAATGTCCCGACCAATCTTTTCATCTGTTTCTGCCGCATAAAGACCATACATAACGGATGCTTCAATCCTGGAGCTATAGTACATCTTTGAATTCAATTGCCAGGCAATTTCTGAAATGAGAGAATCATTATTGATTTCATAGGCGGCATTTAATGCCTGTTTCATTAATGCCTCGACTTGTTCAACAAGGGAAGGTTGTTTTGTATTCCAAAGCCAGAGCGCCTTTGTGAGAAAGAAACGCGATTTGAAATAACCGTTATGGGATCCGGTTTTTCTTTCCAGGTCATTTAAAAAACTCATCGCCACTGATGAATCTTTTCCCTTGAGGTAATTATATACATCCCAAACTCCGGATAAAACAGCACCATCATCGATACTTAATTTTTTTACCAGATCATCAGCATCATAAACTTTGTTTTGTGCGAATGCAGCAAAATTTGTTTGCAAACAGACAAATACAAATAAAAACAGATCTCGGGTTATGTGCTGCGGCATAATGATAAAACTATGAAACTAGGCTAAAATGGCGCAAGTTGTGTGACCGCACGGAGGTTTAATTTATCGAATTTTTGATGTAAATGACTTAATCTAATTCATTACACTATAGCGAATTTGTAACTGAAATAGATTCCATATATGTGAACTCTCATTATCTTACAACAAGGTCTTACTACATTGTTGCTGGTGAGTGAAAAGGTGAGTTCTGATATTTTTAACTGTAGTCATTTGAAAAATAATTGACTATAAAAGATATTTGAATCCTGTCTTCCCGACTTGCCCGCCAAAGCTTTAGCGACGGGGGGCTTTTAATTTGTTAGCGTGCAAGCCTGCTTGCAAAGCACAAGAACAAAAAGCACAAGGCACGACGGTGTGCGCTTGACCCGTCCTAAGAAAACTATACACTAAAAATAGTGTATTATGTTAAATAAGGTATTAGAAAGTCAAGTTGTCGATGAAGGAAGAAAGAGTCGACTAAGCAAGAAAACCATTTTAGAGATTGTCCATTCAGTTGAGCGGGGAGCATCAAGGCGAGAGATTTTTAATCGTTACGGCATTCCTAAAACGACTTTGAGTGGTTGGATGAGGGAATATGGTTCGCCTTCTTATCATGCGAGTTTAAAGCCTCTAAGTTTAAACATACTTATAACTCAATCACTCGAAAAACTGATGGGTAAAGGGAGTGCTTTAGGAAAAACTATGCGTTGGGATGGTGA
>DASXOT010000345.1:0-2050 GCA_036494065.1 Chitinophagaceae bacterium | reverse complement strand
CCTTCCCGTCACAAAAAGCGAAGTGTCCTCAAAAATATTTCCGCTTCCATCAGAATATAAAATATAGGGAGATTGTTGAAGCATAGTTACATGGTAGATGATCTTAACTTAAGAATGACTCGTTGTTATCGAATCGCAAATTTCGTAAATTAATTGTGTGAGATGCATTCTAATTTATACGACATCATAAATCTTTCAAGCGGAAATGCCGGACATGGTGCCGCAGGAAGAGACAAATTATTGATGACACACGTGAATTATATTTTTATTTAAAGAAACCTGATGCCTTACTTAAGGTTATTGTTTTGTCTTTGCCAATTGTTGCCTGCAAAACTGGTTGAATTCTTCCTCGCCTATCTCATCTGCATCGGTAATTTGAACTTGAAGTAGCTTGTTATTTTTAAAATCGATGGTAAGCAGATCATATTTTTTGACCAGGTTTGCCAGCTCCCGCCACTCCACCATTCTTTCGCCTGATAAACCGGGTAAAATGAGATTAGTTTCGGAAACCATAATTGTTTCCCCATTTTCTTTTCTTTTCAAATAAATCCAAAACAGAATGATAGCACCGGCAAGAAGACCGTGACTAAATGCAACTAACGATACGCCTTTGTTCCAGAAATAAATGGCTCCGCAGAAAATCAATGCTGATTCGAACAGCAGGAGTTTCCGGTGTTTTGCCAAAGTAGGTAAAATTTTTTTCCGCATTATTCCAGCCGCAATTAAGAAGATACAAGAAACAAGGTAAATACTCAAAAAGATCCAATCCTCTGTTTCATTTTCGCGAATATGGGACAAGTCAAGTAACAAAATAAGCGCCATTAAAAAATGAAAAGCCGATAGCACTTTTGACCTGTCTTTTTGTTTTAATTGGAATTTGTACACAATAAAATCAAATTAGCTCAGAGAATCACGTCATCGAAACCATACCTAAATTCAAAAAACCATAGAGTGCCGCCAGGCATAGCACAGGCGTGAAATTTTATAAAGGATTCGATTTGACTAGTAAATTGCACAACTTCCAAAGCACTCTTGCTCCAACATTGGCATCCCAACTTGTTTCACCTACCCCGACTTCCAACAAGTCAAAACCAATAATCTGTCTGTCGGTTTTTAATATTTTACCGAACAAATAAAATAGCTCCTCTGCTTCGAAACCGCCATGAACGGGGGTTCCTGTATTGGGACAGAGTTTGGGGTCAAGTCCATCGATATCAAAACTGATATGCACTTTTTGAGGCAATCGACCTACTATTTCATCCGTAATCTGCTTCCAGGTCTGTCCCTCATAGCGCCTGCATTTAACATCCTTGTCAAAATAAGTAATGATTCTTTCATTGCTGTTATTGATCATTTCGAGTTCACTACTGCTGTAGTCACGAATACCGATTTGTATCAATGATTTTATATTTCCTATTTCTTCCAGGGCATTGTACATGATGCTGGCATGGGAATAACTGAATCCGTTATATTCAGTTCTCAAATCGCAATGTGCATCAATTTGCAAAACACCAAATTCTTCATGTTTCTCGGCGATTGCCTTGAAATAGCCAAGCGGTATGCTATGATCACCGCCCAGTAACGCCACTAGTTTGCCGCGATTAAGCAGCACTTTTACCTGGTCGTATACCCATTTATTTAAGTACGCACTTCCTTCGTTTACGTCCTTCAGGGTTTTTCGCATGAACTGATTGTCTTCAATCTTTTGCCCTTTGGAGATATAGTCGATATATAGCTCGGCTTCTTTGCGCAGGTAATCACTCTTCATCAACAATTTTTTATCCACGTCGCGTAAGTAAAATCCCTGTCTCCATATTTCCGGATTCTCCGGATCGAAAATATCTATCTGGAGACTTGCTCTGCGTATGTGCTCCGCGGCCCTCGCCGTTCCGGTACCGCAAGTGACAGTCACTTCCCAGGGAACGGGCAAAATGATAAGTCTTGCGTCATCCTCTGTAAAAGGGAGTCCGAAAATGTTATTATTAGGATTTCCCGCATTGTTTGGATCGAAATGCGAAAGATCGGCCATGGGTAAAATTTAAAAAAACAT
>DASXOT010000344.1:0-3337 GCA_036494065.1 Chitinophagaceae bacterium | reverse complement strand
GCCTGTATGCTCAGCCAATACTATAGATCTTACCAACCCGGCAATAACAGCGGGTAGTGATCCGGGATTAAACTATAGTTACTGGACAAACAGCGCAGCAACGATACCGCTTGCCGCCCCGACCGCGATACCAACAACAGGCACTTATTATATCGAGGCTACATCAGCCAGTGGCTGCACTGTAATTAAACCTGTATTAGTCACAATAAGTACCACGCCGCTAAATCTTGTGGTAACCGATCCGGCCAAGGTATGCTCGCCTGCAACTGTAGATCTTACGAATCCAGCGATCACTGCCGGCAGTGACCCGGGGTTAACTTATACGTATTGGACGGACGCATCCGACACAACTCCAGTTCCTGACCCGAAAGCAGTAGGAATAAGCGGAACATATTATATCACTGCAACCTCGAGTGGCGGATGTTCCGCAACTAAGTCGGTGCAGGTGAATGTCCAGATAAGCAAAGCTCTCCCCGGAATGCGTTACCCGACTGTGTCTACTACTCCAAGCACGCCGCTACAACTTAATGCAAGAAGCCTGGGTCTTAACTACAATTATTCATGGCAGCCACCGGTTGGCTTGAATTTCTACAATATTCAGGACCCAATGTTCAGTTATAATCAGGACGTCCAGTATACGATAACAATGACTCCTCCTGATGGAAGTTGTCCCACTATCGATACCTTGCTTGTACAGGTTGCTACTAATGGAGCATTAAAGTCCAGTTTAGTTGTGCCCAATGCATGGTCACCAAACGGTGATGGCCATAACGACAAATTGTATCCGTTGACGATTTACATGAAGGATCTTAAATATTTCAGAGTATTTAACAGGTGGGGACAATTGATGTTCGAAACACATACCCTCGGACAGGGTTGGGATGGAACATTCAATGGTGTGCCACAGGTAATGGATGTATATACATGGATAGTTGAAGCCGATGGATTGGATGGAGTGCATTATAAGATGGCAGGTAACTCTATTTTAATGAGGTAATTTAAATTTTGAGCGTATGAAAAAAACTCTAGTAGCTGTTTTGTTGTTGATTGTTGCACGGTACGCCAGTGCGCAGGATCCCAACTTTTCACAATTCTTTTCTTCGCCGCTTAATGTGAACCCGGCACTTACGGCGAGGATTAATTCTGACTGGCGCGCGATCTCAAATGTCCGCGACCAATGGATCGGACCGGCCAGCCCATACGCGACTGGAACGATATCCTATGATACTAAAATTCTTCAGAACAAAATTCCAAATGTACACGAGGAAAAAAACACTCTGGGTATTGGTGGAATGCTGATGTATGACTATGCAATGGATGGAATCATGAAGAGCACTTATGCCTCTTTAAATCTTTCATACAATATTGTGTTGTCAGATGGGACGGTTGTGCAAAGGCTCGGCGCAGGATTTGGAGCTACCTATGGCAAACGGTCGGTTGACTTCAGCCGCCTTACCTGGGAAGAACAATGGGTCGGCTATTCAGGCTTCGACAAGAACCTTCCGACAGGTGAAGCAGCTTTGATAAATATGAAAGGGTTTTTTTCAGCCAATGCAGGCTTGGTATATAGCATAACCTCTGAGAAAAGCAATTTGGATGTGGGCGCCGCTGTTTTTCATGTCAATACACCAAAGCAAACATTTTTGCAAGACCCCAATCAGCGCCTGGCGATGCGCAAGGTGGTACATGCCAATTTTGAAACTTATCTCAACAATTCGGTTATACTAAACACCAATGCCATTTATCAATTCCAGGACCAGGCTAATTATTTTTCATTCGGGGGCGGCCTTGGCTACTATTTGCCGCAGGATCCTGATGTAATCCTGAACGCAGGGATGTGGTATTGGTCAAAGAATGCGATAATACCTTATGTTGGATTTGCCTATAAGGATTTCCAGGTAGGATTGTCTTATGACGTCACCGTTTCAAAACTTGACCAGGCATCAATAAGACCTAAAACTTTTGAACTCTCATTAATCTATCGAGGAACGAGGAGTACAACATTCGGGATCCCCTGTCCCTGGAAATAAATCCAGGACTTTCTACATCTCCTAACTCTCTAACATCCTTGCTGCCGGCGACTTCATATTTTTTTGCTCTGCAGGAATTAATTAATTTATTATAACTGGCATGCTGGGTACATGGTGAGTTGACTCACTCGCGATTTGTTCATCGCCTCACAGAATATCTTCAAACTAATTTGATCCTTTCTGGTACGTATTCTCGGTGTATTCCGTGCTTCCGTGGCAAATCACCGAGGAAAGATGGAATGTGATTTATTGGGAATAGTGGAAATCGGAAAATTTCTCTGAGCTCTTCCGTGCTTCCGTGGCAAAATCAATCACGAAGAAACAGCGTGCACGGAGCATACACGTCTCCTTCTTCTTCTAACTACCGTGGAGTTCCTCCTGATCTCAATTTGAAGGAATTAAACGATATTTGCAGTCCGGTTTTTTTATTCCAACCTTTGTTTAATGAAAGACTTTTCTTATATAACAAATGCCTCTCCGGCTGTTATTGAAAGCATGTATGAGGATTTTATAAAAGATCCTAAAAACATAGACCCTGAATTCAGAAGATTCTTCGAAGGTTTTGATTTTGCGGTCAGCTCAATAAAACCCACAAATGGTAATGGTGCAGCGGTTGCTGAAAAAAAAGAAGGCTCGACAACCAGCCGCAATGAAGCGCCCCAGGTTGAGTGGATGAAGGAGATACAGGTGTACCGCATGATACTCGGCTATCGCAATAAGGGACATTTAATTGCAAAGACTAATCCCATCAGGGAACGAAAGGATAGAGGTGCTAATCTTGATCTGAATTTTTTTGGATTTGCAGAGGCAGATCTCGACAAAACCTTCTATGCGGGCAATCTAATTGGACTAGGCAATGCTTCCTTGCGAAAAATAATTGAATATCTCAAAAATTGTTATGCTTCCAATGTTGGTATCGAGTTCAAATATATCAGCGACCAGAAGAAAATTGATTTTCTCACAAAGGAAATGGAAAAAGATTTTCTAAATCCTCTGCCACTCGAAAAGAAGAAACGAGTATTAGAAAAGCTGAATGAGGGAGTGATCTTTGAAAAATTCCTGCACACAAAATATGTAGGACAAAAAAGATTTTCACTCGAAGGTGGTGAAACAACTATACCTGCTCTCGATGCAATTATTAATGTTGCGGCGGACCATGATGTGCAGGAAGTGATAATGGCAATGGCACACCGGGGCAGGCTGAATGTGCTGGCCAATATTCTTGGCAAAACCTATGAACAAATTTTTAGTGAATTTGAGGGAACGAGCATTCCCGATCAAACGATGGGAAGTGGTGATGTAAAATA
>DASXOT010000343.1:0-3804 GCA_036494065.1 Chitinophagaceae bacterium | reverse complement strand
TTCCATTTTTTTTATTTTAAACCGCAAGCAGAAAAGCTCAGCTGCGAACCCTGGTGAAGCATTTAATTCACGGCCACTTCAGTTGCAAGCTTATGAGCGATTGGTGATGTTGACGGAGCGTATTTCACTTCCCAATCTCATCAGCCGTGCCAATCAACCTGGAACCAGCGCAAGAGAAATGCAGTCGCTTTTGCTGGACAGTATAAAACAAGAATATGAATATAACATGACCCAGCAGATCTATGTGAGCCCTGTTGCCTGGGAAGCAGTAAAAAATCTAAAGGAGCAAAGCATGCTAGTAATAAACCAGGTCGCTGCAGCGCTTCCGGCTGAGGCAACGGGTATGGATCTGAATAGAATATTGCTGGATGTAATGATGAAGCAACAGAAAGGGCAATTGCATTCTATTGTTTTAGAGGCTTTAAATTACGAAGCAAGAAAGCTAATGAAGTGAAAGGAAGTCGCTTTACTTCAGCTTGAATTAGAAAACCGCTATATGCCCGAAGAGAAAAAGAAATATACCGATTCAGGGATTGAAATAAAAAAAGTTTATTCAAAAGAAGATGATCCTGTAACCAATACAGAGCACCCCGGCGCATTTCCTTTTACACGAGGCATTCAGCCGGATATGTACCGCGGCAAATTGTGGACCATGCGTCAATATGCAGGTTTCTCTACGGCGGAAGAAAGCAACAGGCGATATCATTACTTATTATCACAAGGTGTAAATGGACTGAGTATTGCGTTTGATCTTCCTACGCAAATCGGTTACGATAGCGATCATTCTTTGGCAGAAGGTGAAGTGGGAAAAGTGGGCGTAGCCATTGACAGCATTGAAGATATGCGTGCACTTTTTGATGGCATCAGTCTTGAAAATGTAACCACTTCCATGACCATCAATGCCACTGCCTTTATTCTTTTGTCTTTATATGTTGTTATTGCCAAACAGCAAAATGCCGATTTAAAAAAACTTTCCGGCACGATTCAAAATGATATTCTAAAAGAGTATGCGGCCCGGGGTACTTACATCTATCCTCCCAAACCATCCGTGCGGATCATTACCGATATTTTTGAATGGTGTAGTCACGAATTACCCGTCTGGAATACTATTTCCATTTCGGGTTACCATATTCGCGAAGCAGGAAGCACTGCTGTGCAGGAAATTGCGTTTACATTGAGCAATGGGAAGGCTTATGTGAAAGCGGCAATGGAAAAGGGTTTGGACATAAATGTATTTGGCAAACGCCTGTCCTTCTTTTTCAACTCTCATAATAATTTATTTGAAGAAGTGGCTAAATTTCGTGCAGCACGTAGAATGTGGGCAAAGATGATGAGAGACCTTGGCGCTACTGACCCGCGGGCAATGATGCTTCGTTTTCATGCGCAAACTGGCGGTAGTACTTTAACCGCGCAACAACCTCTCAACAATATTTCAAGGGTAACTGTTCAGACATTGGCTGCTGTACTGGGTGGTGCTCAATCGTTGCATACCAATGGATTTGATGAAGCCATGAGCTTACCAACCGAAGAAGCAGCGCGCACCGCTTTGCGAATTCAGCAAATCGCTGCATTCGAAACAGGCGTCGCGGATACGGCCGACCCGTTGGGAGGCTCTTATTTTATAGAAGAATTGACTAACGAAGTTGAAGAAAAGGCCTGGCGCCTGGTTGAAAAGATCGATATTATGGGTGGAAGTGTTTCGGCCATTGAACAGGGATTTATTCAAAACGAAATCGCGAGAAGCGCCTATGAATATCAACGGCAAATTGAAAACAACGAAAAGATCGTTGTTGGTGTAAATAAGTTCCGGGTTGAAGAAGAACAGCCCGTTCCAATTTTCAAAGTTGACGATTCTATCAGGCAAATCCAGGTGAAAAAGATTTGCCAATTAAAGGAGGGTCGGGATGTGGCTAAAGTCGATCAATGTTTGCAGATTTTGAATGATAAAGCAGCAAGCGGAGAAAATCTTATACCAGCAGTAATCAATGCAGTCGAAAATAAATGTACACTCGGTGAAATTGCCGACGAGCTTCGAGGTGTGTTTGGGGAATATAAATAAGACTATTTTTCTTCGGTTGTATAAAAGAAAACAGCTCAGAACATTACGATCAGAGCTGTTTCAAAATAAACCCAATTTGCTATTTTATAATCCCGGGTTATCGGGATAATAAGTCATTAACCCAGATATGCTTTTAGCGCATTGCTATAGCGAGCTTTTTGTAAACGCTTAATAGCCCTTTCCTTGATCTGGCGAATACGCTCCTTTGTAAGATCGTATTTCTGACCAATTTGTTCAATGGTCACACCATTTTCACCATCGAGACCGAAATAAGCATTTACAATTTCAGCTTCCCTGGGTGAAAGTGATTTTAATACGCGACGTATTTCATTTCTGAGCGAATCTTTCATCACATCATCATCAGTGTCATCACTTCCTTCCAGCAAATCCCCCATGGCCACATCTTCAGCTTCATGCACCGGAGCGTCCAACGAGGTATGACGGGTATTGCTTTGAAAAATGTTATTGATCTCTGTTTCGCTCATTTCCAATAGCTCGGCCAGTTCTTCTGTTGAAGGTTCCCGTTCATGTTCCTGTTCAAAAGCCATGTAAGCCTTATTGGCTTTGTTATAAGTGCCAATTTTGTTTTGAGGCAGGCGGACTAATCGGCCCTGCTCTGCCAACGCCTGTAAAATGGACTGGCGAATCCACCATACCGCGTATGAAATGAATTTAAACCCTTTGGTTTCATCGAAACGCTGGGCTGCTTTTATCAAACCGAGGTTACCCTCGTTGATCAAATCGCTAAGAGAAAGACCCTGATGCTGGTACTGCTTAGCAACAGATACCACAAAACGTAAGTTCGCCTGTACAAGTTTGTCCAAAGCCCTCTGATCGCCCATTTTAATCCGCTGAGCTAAGGTGGTTTCTTCTTCAGGAGTGATCATCGAAATCTTTGAAATTTCCTGCAAGTACTTTTCTACGGCCTGAGAGTCCCTATTCGTAATTTGGGTGGCAATTTTGAGCTGCCTCATAATTCATCAAAAATTTAAAGAACAACTAATAAATGACAGTCTTTGTTTGCAGAAAGTTGCAAATGGATAGTTAATAGAGAAATATTTACCGTCCGTGACTATCTGCAAAAATACACCGCAATCTCCGAATCTCATAATGATTCGGGATAATTTATAATAACAAATTTTATGCAACATCTATTTTCATTGACAGAATTGCGGAAATGCTCTGTGGTCAGGCATTCTGGCTTTTATGAAGTCAGAATAACACCAAAAAGATGTTATTGTTGCGAACTATGTTTTTTGTGCGACCGGCCTGCGCCGTAACAAGATGAAGAGAATCAACCCTGTAATAACCAGTAGAGAAGAAATAACCTCCGCCTGGGTAGGATGAAATCCAAATAGATTCATGCGATTATTTACACGAATTTTTTCTATGCAAAATCTCTCAATACCATTTAGCATGAGGTAAACTGCAAACAATTCCCCGGGTATTTTTAATCTTTTGCGAAGCGCCCAAAGCAATGCAAACAGGAGCAGGCAAACCACTGTTTCATAAAAAGCCGTTGGGAAAACCGGCACTGGCAAATGGTTGCAATATTTGTCGTTTGTGCAGTTGGCGATCCGCACGCCTTCATCATTTACGTTGTGGGGATAATTATAAGCAAAAACCCATGTCGGAAGAAAGCTCAAACCAGAAGGTTTTGGAAAGCTCTTTGCAGGAATATTGTCAAAACTTTTATAGCTCCGTAAGAAGAAAACCTCGTTTGTTGCCAAAGCTTTCTGATAGTC
>DASXOT010000342.1:0-4744 GCA_036494065.1 Chitinophagaceae bacterium | reverse complement strand
CGGGAGCAATTTCAGTCAATTGTAGAATCAAATAACTCACAAAGGCTGAGCGAATTTCTCGATGATCAAAACATCAGCGATGTCGCGGAATTGATTGATGATTATCCAGATGAAGAGGTGTCGATCATTTCGAACATGTCGATACACCGCGCCGCAAGCGTATTCAAGATCCTGGAGCTTTCCAACCAGAAAAGGATTATTAAAGAATTACCGCCTCAGAAAACCGCCGCACTGTTAAATGAATTGGCCCCAGATGACAGGACCGATCTTTTTGAAGAGCTGCCCAGTAGCGTCGTTCGTGAATTAATAAAGCAATTGAATGCCGACGAGAGAAAAGTGGCCCTTTCACTACTCGGCTACCCTGAAAATAGCGTAGGAAGGCTGATGACACCTGACTATATCTACATTTATGAATACAATACTGTGACCGAAGTATTGGAGACAATACGCAGAAAGGGTAAGAACAGCGAAACAATTGATGTGATCTATGTGATCAACCAGGACGGTGAACTAATCGATGATATCCGGATTCGCGAATTTTTATTGGCACCGCCCACCAGGAAGGTTTCCGAAATTATGGATGGCCGCTACATCTCTCTAAATGCCTATGATGACCAGGAAAAAGCCAATGAGGTATTTAAGATGAACAATCGTGTAGCATTGCCGGTGGTAAGTAACAGCAATAAACTTTTAGGAATTGTTACCATCGATGATATCCTTTGGGTCGCTGAAGAAGAATTCTCTGAAGATATACAAAAAATTGGCGGTACCGTAGCGTTGGAACAACCATACCTGGATACCCCATTCTTCCGCCTGATACAAAAAAGGGTGGGCTGGCTCATCATTCTATTTTTAAGTGAATTGCTAACTGCAACGGCAATGGCCTATTTTAATGATTACATCGCAAAGGCAACTATACTCGCTATGTTTATCCCGCTCATCATGAGCAGTGGTGGTAACAGCGGTTCACAAGCCAGCACGCTCGTTATCCAGGCTATGGCAGTAGGAGAAGTGCATATTAGCGACTGGTGGCGTATTATGAGGCGTGAAGTTCTATCAGGCCTTGTATTAGGGAGTATATTGGGCCTTATCGGTTTCACGCGTATCACCATTTGGTATGAATTGATGCAGCATGGCTATATCCACGACATTTACGGCGTTCACGGGTTTCTTGTTGCCATTACCGTTGGTGTAGCGTTGATCGGGGTGGTTCTTTGGGGAACGCTCGCCGGTTCAATGCTGCCGATTATTCTAAAAAGATTTGGAGCCGATCCAGCTGTATCTTCCGCTCCTTTCGTAGCTACGCTGGTTGACGTTACGGGAATAGTAATCTATTTTACGGTGGCAATTTTCTTTTTAAAGAACATTTTGCTGTAGCGATCATATTCGTCTGCTGAACTTGCGCGACAAAACTTAACTCTTTTGCGCTTTGCCGTCTGGCGATTTTTTTAGATTTTAGCGACTTAATTCACTTATCTAAACCTAACCCTAAATTTGAAACTATGTGTGGAATCGTTGCCTATATTGGATCGCGCGAGGCATACCCTGTTATCTTAAAAGGTTTGAAACGCCTTGAATACAGAGGTTACGACAGTGCAGGTGTAGCGCTCTTAAACAGTGGCCTCAAAGTGTATAAGAAAAAAGGCAAAGTAGCGGATCTCGAAGAGTCACTTATTGGAAAAGATCTTCACGCTAATATTGGTATCGGCCACACAAGGTGGGCCACTCATGGCGAACCCAGCGACGTAAATGCACATCCACATACTTCAGCAAGTGGTAAACTGGCGATCATCCACAACGGCATTATTGAAAATTACTCGCAACTCAAACAAGAACTGATCAAGAAAGGATACAAGTTTACCAGCGAGACCGACACGGAGGTCCTTTTAAATTTTATCGAAGACATTCAAAAAAACAACAACTGCTCGCTTGAAGAAGCAGTTCGTGTTGCATTAAGAAGAGTTGTAGGCGCTTACGTAATCGTGTTGATCGACCAGGATAATCCCGATACGCTAATAGCGGCCCGCAAAGGAAGCCCATTGGTAATTGGGGTTGGTAAAGGCGAACATTTTTTGGCCAGTGACGCTTCGCCTATCATCGAGTATACGAAGGAGGTAGTTTACGTAAATGATTATGAGCTTGCGATTATACGGCCAGATGAATTAATACTTAAAAATCTCGGTAACGATAAGTTGACGCCATATATCACAAAACTTGATATGGAATTGGCAGCGATTGAAAAAGGCGGCTATGATCACTTCATGCTAAAAGAAATTTTTGAACAGCCTAATACCATCTATGACTGTCTCCGTGGCCGACTTGATGTGGAGGCGGGAACGATAACCATGAAAGGAATAGAAGAATATTCCGACCAAATTATTAACGCAAGCCGGATCGTGATAGTCGCCTGTGGTACTAGCTGGCATGCGGGGCTGGTGGCTGAATATATTTTTGAAGAGTTATGCCGCATTAATGTAGAAGTAGAATATGCCTCCGAATTTCGGTATCGCAACCCCGTAATCCATAAAGGAGATGTAATCATCGCCATTTCGCAAAGCGGCGAAACGGCCGATACCTTGGTTGCCATTGAAAATGCAAAGTCGCAGGGGGCAATTATATTGGGTGTGGTAAATGTAGTCGGCTCGTCGATTGCGCGCGCCAGTCACGGCGGTGCTTACACACATGCGGGTCCGGAGATTGGAGTGGCTTCAACAAAAGCATTCACGGCCCAACTCGCCATCCTAACCATGATCGCCCTAAAAATTGCAAAGAAAAAAGGAACACTTACAGAAGACCGTTATCAACATTTATTGGAAGAGCTACATGCCATTCCCGAAAAAGTATTCAAGCTTCTCGAAACGGTCGATCATATCAAAGAATTGGCAGGCAAATACAAGGATGCGAGAGACTTTCTTTATCTCGGAAGAGGATATAATTTTCCGGTTGCGCTGGAAGGAGCTTTGAAATTAAAAGAGATTTCTTATATACATGCGGAAGGATATCCCGCGGCGGAAATGAAGCACGGCCCTATTGCGCTCGTTGATGATACACTACCCGTTGTATTCGTCGCCACTAAAGACTCGCATCATCAAAAAGTGGTGAGCAACATGCAGGAAATAAAAGCCAGGAAAGGAAAAGTAATTGCAGTGGTTACTGAAGGAGATGATTCCACGATACAGTTATGTGATGACGTCATTATTATTCCCGCCGCAGATGAAATCGTCGCACCGATGTTGAGCGTTATACCCATGCAACTTCTCGCCTATTATATTGGAATTGCGAAAGGCTGTGATGTAGACAAACCGCGAAACCTCGCCAAGAGTGTGACGGTTGAATAGCTGCAGGCTATAAGCTGCTAGCTTTGAGCTTCAAATGCAAAAATGACCGAACTTAGTTAGCCCTAAAATCATTTTGCATTTTGCATTTTGCATTTTGCATTTTGCATTTTGCATTTTGCATTTTGCATTTTGCATCTTCACTTCGCCCTCATCTTATTCCTCCTGGGATCATGTGTAATACTGTGCAGGCCAATATTTCCCTGCCGTCTTTCTCATCAACATGCATTGCGTGCTCCGATGTCAATTGCGGAGTTTTCAGCGCCATTGGCTTTTCTTTTGTTCCAATTTTATACATCATCTCCATTATCTAGCCATTAAAGTAACGTCAGCAAACATATCTACACTTGATCCTACCAAAGTAAGCTGTTCTTGTTTGGGTGGGCTTTCCAATCCCCGTGATTTTAGCTCCTGCTGGAAATGAATAAAAGCAGGTAATTCATTTAACAGTTTGTGATCTTCTTCAGATTTGAAAAAGGCTGTGTGAATAAAAGTCCTGCCATCGGCACCCAGGCAGCAGTTATAGTTAATGCCCGAATATTGTGATTTATGCAGGTCACTCATCACTGTTTGAATGTTCTTCTGATTTTGGGCAGAGAATTCTTCTTTAGCTGCATAGGTTACTTTTACGATTTTCATTTATATAGTTTTAGTCTTGACGATTGAGCCACGTAAAATCGGACAGTCAGGTTGGTTTTTTCGATCACCTCTTCATTTGGCATTTTCCATTTTGCCTTTTTCATTTTGAATTTTGACTTCTACATTTCATTTTTCCTTCAGCTTCTATTGTCATTTTATTTGATCCAAAGTCAATACTTCTCATCACTTCGATTGTAAGCTTATTGTCCTGGAAATGGCAGACTAGTTTTTCGGAATGAGGACTTTCAATATATCGCAAAACAAGTTCCAGTGTGTTGGGATCTTTCCAACTGTAACTGCCTGCAATTTTTGCAGGGTAAAGCATGCTGGTATTTTCAATTGCATTTGCTGTAAGCGAAGGCCCCGGCATGTTCGTCTCACCCAATTGCCATTTTCCGTCACTAAAGTCAATTGAATAGCTGCCGCCGTCAGTTTGAAATTTTACTTTGCAGAGATCATTTGAAAACTTGAAAGAAATATTCTGTAAATGCAGCTTGTTGGCTACAGCGACAAAATTCTTACCACTAATAGCGATACCAGGAGTTTCCTTATTTTTTTGAGGCAATGGGAGTGCCAATGCGTTTATTTTTTCTTTGAGACGAGCAACTGCAACAGCATCAGCAGGCAACTTGTTTTCTTTAAAAGCCGGTAACAAATACTGCCATACCAAATTAATTTCTTCCTGCATATTCGGTGTTTCTGCTGTTATAGCTATCACTGCATCCTGTTCCGGCATCACTATCATGAATTGCCCAAAAGCGCCATCACCC
>DASXOT010000341.1:0-1816 GCA_036494065.1 Chitinophagaceae bacterium | reverse complement strand
AAAATTTCACCAGTTGATCGCTGCTCATTTCTTTCCCATTGCTTTTATGGAACACATACTTTTTCTTTTTTGCATCCCATAGTTCGCTGTTTGCTGCGTCCATGGCAATCACGATTTGTGTACCCGTTTTGTAACCTGCGGCATTAATAGCTGCTAACACAGTTTCAATCGCTTCTTCGTTACTTTGGATGTTAGGCGCAAAACCTCCTTCATCGCCAACATTTGTGCTGTACCCTTTTTTCTTTAATACTGATTTCAATGCATGAAAAATATCCACTCCCCATTGCAAACCTTCGCTGAAGCTTTCAGCGCCCACTGGCATTACCATGAATTCCTGGAAATCTATTTTATTGTCAGCATGCGCGCCACCATTCAGAATATTCATCATGGGGATGGGAAGCGTTTTGGCGTTGGTGCCTCCTATGTACCGATACAGGGGTAGCCCTGCTTCTTCCGCTGCCGCTTTTGCAACGGCCATGCTGACGGCCAGGATTGCGTTAGCGCCAAGTTTACCCTTATTAGGTGTTCCATCTAGTTGGATCATCATTTCATCAATGCCTGTTTGATCAGCCGCATCATATCCCAGCAATTTTGGCGCGATGGTTTCATTAACATTTTTTATGGCTTTCAATACTCCTTTACCGCCAAATCTTTTCTTGTCGCCATCACGCAATTCAACTGCTTCATGAATGCCGGTGCTGGCCCCACTGGGCACAGCCGCGCGCCCCAAAGCGCCTTCATCGGTTAATACGTCTACTTCTACAGTAGGATTGCCCCGACTGTCTAATATCTGCCTCGCAAAAATTTCGGAAATGTAGCTCATGATTGTAATTATTTTGAGTTGGTTGTACTTGATCGCGAGGCGTGAATCGTGAACCGTGAGTTTTTAGTGTCTGACATTCCGCATCTCCCGGCCCGTTATGCTGATTCATCACCTTCTATTGCACCGCTTTTTGGGTCAGCGATCTGAATACTTCTTCCAGACTTTGATTTTCGCTTTGCAAAGAAACGATGTTGAGATTATTCTGCAAGGAGATTTCGAGGATTTGTTTTCTAACCGATTCGGGATTGGAAGTTTGCAATTTAAAATTTGAGTTGTGCAATTGTTCAAATGATTCTATTCCGTGAATGTTTTCAAAAAGCGATTTATCAACCTGCTCTTTAAAAGCAACGATTACCGCATGTTTATCCTTATTTCTCTCCTGAAGTGCACTTAGTTTGTCATCAGCTACAATCTCTCCCTTATTTATAATGATTATCCTATCACAAATGGCTTCCACTTCCTGTAAAATATGGGACGAAAACAAAACAGTTTTATTTTTTCCTTGTTGTTTAATGACATCTCTTATTTCAACAATTTGGTTAGGGTCAAGTCCGCTGGTGGGCTCATCCAATATTAATACCTCTGGATCGTGGATCAATGCTGCAGCTAAACCTACTCGTTGTTTATATCCCTTCGATAACTGTCCGATTTTCTTTTTACTCTCCACAGACAATCCGGTTAGCTCAATTACATTTTCGATCTTCTTTTTCCCTTCGTTGATCCTGTGAACCTCGCCAATAAATCCAAGGTATTCTCTCACATACATGTCGTAATACAAAGCATTCGCTTCGGGTAAATAGCCAATTTTCTTTTTCGTGGTCAGGGGATTTTCGGACACATTGATTCCGGAAACGAATGCGTGGCCACCACTTTGATGAAGATAACCCGTAATGATTTTCATGGTTGTCGACTTACCGGCCCCGTTTGGACCCAAAAAACCTACGATTTCACCATTATTAACTTTAAAGGAAATGTTATTCACAGCTTTTTGCT
>DASXOT010000340.1:0-10627 GCA_036494065.1 Chitinophagaceae bacterium | reverse complement strand
ATCGACCTCAAAGTCGTAGGTGTCATGTGTGCCGCCTTCGTTTTTGGAGGATGGCTGGGTAGTAAACTGGCCCTATCTCTTCCGCAGGAGGTTGTTAAAAAAGTATTTGCAATCGTGCTTTTTTATACTGCATTTAAAATGCTCGGGTGGGACACAGTTTTTTTCAATTGGGTCAAAGGTTGGTTTAACTGAGATATCTCTTTCATATCTTCCAGGCTGATTCCCCTTCATTGTTGCAATCACTTTACCAGTTTGTAAAAGCTGTTCTAAATTTGGAACCGGCTGTGTGAAAATTGGTTTTAGCTGCATCTTACAAGAAACAAATCGGTAATTTCCATTTGTGAATAGCGAGAAACATAAGGACATAACCGACCAGCAATTGCTTGAGAATTTTTATGCTGATCACAACGCGGAATGGCTGGGTATACTGCTGCCCAGATACACGCTGCTGCTGTTGGGTGTGTGCATGAAATACCTGAAAAATGAGGAAGAGGCGAAAGATTGTGTGCAACAGATTTTTTTAAAAACAATAACAGAGCTCAGAAAATACCGCGTTGATTATTTTAAATCCTGGTTGTACATGGTAGCGAAAAATCATTGCCTTATGAAATTGCGTGACAGACAGGGAAAGATACCAGTGGAATTAACTGAGCGTCATTTGTCGGGTTCAGAAGAGCAGCCGGACAAGAACAGAATAATCCAGGATAACAACACGATGACATTGATGGCTGAATCCATTAAGGAATTGTCCAAAGAGCAGCAGCAGTGTATAAATTTGTTCTATCTTGAAAAGAAGAGTTACCAGGAAATCAGCGAAACGACAGGATTTACGCTAATGCAGGTAAAAAGTTATATTCAAAATGGAAAGAGAAACCTGCGATTATTGATTGAAAAAAAATTAAAGGATCAACCGGGTTTTGAAAATTAAAAAGGGAAATCCAGTGATTCAAAATGAGTGGAATGTCTGAGGAATTGAAAAACATATTATCTAATCTCTCACCGGATATTGACCAGGAAATGCTGTTGCTCTATCTGCAGAACAAGCTTTCTGCGGAGAAGAGGCATGAACTTGAAAAAAAATTACTGGAAAACGAATTTGCTGACGATGCAGCGGAAGGTCTTCAAACTATTAAGGACAAACAGGGAATTTCGGAAATGGTGGAGATGCTAAATTATGATCTTAAAAAAAAGCTGGAGAAGAAAAAGCTCCGTCGTCAGAAAATAAATCTGACCATTCAGCCGTGGTTGTATATTTCGCTTGTTATTCTTATTCTTCTTATCGTCATTGCGTATGTCGTTATTCGAATGTATCTAAAAACGAAATAGTTGTTTTGTTTCGAAGATTTCGGAATTTCTAAATTCGCCTTTTTTGTCACGGAAGCACGTAATAGACAGAGAAGAAACGAAACATTAGGCTTATATGTTTTATGCGAAAATTCCAAAATTTCCCAATTGAACTTATACTAATTCAAAATATTCCGCCTTTCGCAATTGACTTTTTTAGTAAATCCCCTTCTCCCCCATCTTTTTCCAGTCATCAAAGACTTTCAATGCCAGCGGATGGGGGTGATGGATAAACTGAATCTTCCTGTCTGCAAGATCGGTATTGAGCTGATTGTAAATAAAATCATCATCAAATTCAATCGCAGCGGCATCGAAGCGGGTATTGGCAAAAATCACCCTTTTTGGTCTTGCCCAGTAAATAGCGCCCAGGCACATGGGGCATGGCTCACAACTTGTATAGACCTCGCATTCATCCAATTGAAAATGTTTAAGCCCCCTGCAGGCCTCTCTTATGGCCACTATTTCCGCATGGGCAGTGGGATCATTTTCCGTTATCACCCGATTGTATCCCTCGCCTATGATCTCACCATTTTTGACGATCACGCAGCCAAATGGTCCTCCATGCCCTGTTTGCATTCCCTGGCTGGATAATTCAATCGCACGCAAAAGAAAACGTTCTTCTTCTTGAGCCCACATAAGGTCTTTTGTGCAAATGTCATAAGTTAATAACAGTTTATCCCCAAAAACTTTTTCAATATTAAGTTTAGGTTAACTGGGCACCATTAGGATTATGGTTTGCAACAATCAGATAATTTTAATGCACTGCAAACTATTTATCTATGGAGTGGCTTTTAGCAAACAACGATTCACATCAGGCGATTTACGATCTTAGAACCAACGATAAAACAGTGCTTGTTCTTACTTATCACCTGAAATCGGGGGCTGCCAGGATTTCGAGCGATAATGAAAAAAGGGTCTTTTTGGTGGAGCGTGAAGGCTTTCTCCGAAATCGTACCGTGTTGCGGAATGAATATGGAATAAGAATAGGACAACTGACTCATGAAACCGGCCACGCGGTCCATGGAAATATTGAAATTGCCAATGATCTGTTTAATTATACAGTTCAAAACGACTCACAAAAAGTGTTTATTTCTAAAGAAGGCAACGCAGTAGTTGTGTGCGATCTTCCTGCGGAATCAAAAAGCCCATCGACCTCACTCGATCTTCTACTACTCACTCTTTGCTGGCATCTTGAAGCAACAGTAAAAAGGCGGAAAATCGAATACGCATAATTTACTTTTTACAACCGCCTTCGTTTTTATCCGGTGCGTCATGCTGAATGAAGCCCAGATATTTATTACAGTGCGGACAAAATATCTCTGTAATATTGCTAAGGGAAAAATAATCACCCTTCTTTAAATCAGCAATCGAGCCTTGCCAATGACAATGATGACATTGGATCGCATCATGGCCATCAGCATCTTCAAGAATAAGATGCATACGCTACTATTTAATCAGAGTCGGAGACGCAGTGCAAAGGGCTTGAAATTCGTGATGCCTTTTTATAGCAAACTTGTTGCCAATATGAATTTGATTCAATGAGTATGTGGCTAAAAAACAAGCGTTAGTCGATTAATTATACCTGCAAAGTGTTTAATTAAGTTCATTTCTTTCCTTTTTCAATGCTCGCAGCATTTCAGGATAGCCCATTTTTTTACTCAAAGCATTTACTGCCTGCGCGATTCTTTTGGTCTTTGTTTGTTCTGTTTTGGCCGATTCTATCCATTTGCTAAAATATCGCTGGTGAGAACCGGATAATGTTTTGAAAAAATCTGAAGAACCCGGTTCATCGTTCAGGCAATCCATAAAATCTTTATCAAAAACGAATTCGCTTTTATCTTCAGTCAATTGCACTTTAACCATGGCACCATGACGTTTGCCAATTGCTTTTCGCATTGCGGCATTTACTGGCATAATAAATATGCCCCCACCCATGGGAAGTAATGATACGCGATTAATTGGGTGACTATCCAGTTTTCCCTTCACTTTGAATTCCTTGCGATTGCCCCGTTTTAACTCCTGTGCAAGATCGGCCGGGACTTCAATATAAGTCCATCCCGTTTTTTCACCCTGCCTGTCAAATTTTTTCATTGTCGCTGTATACCGGATCATGTGGTCATAACCTCTATAGGCAAAAATATCATGAATGGCATAATCTTATCTTATAAACTTTCATGGAATTAGTCGCGGGTTATCCTTTTTGGCTTATTAAAAACGGTCTGCCTTATCAATATCCCAAGCTCCTGCAAAATACAAGGTGCGATGTTGCAATAGTTGGTGGGGGAATATCCGGTGCCCTAACGGCATGGTATTGTGTGCAGGCCGGTATTGACTGTATGCTGGTCGATGCCCGCAGCATAGCATTGGGCAGCACCTCCGCCAGTACATCCCTGCTTCAATATGAACTGGATACTCCGTTGCATAAATTGAAGAAATTGGTCGGTGATCAAAATGCAGTACGGGCGTATCAACTGTGTGGAGAAGCTATCGATAAATTAATTGAATTGATGGACCGGTTGGCTTTCAAAGAATATTCAAGAAAGCAAAGCCTATTTTTTTCTTCTCGCCGGAAAGAGAAAAAAATGCTGGATAAGGAATGCCGGGCAAGAAAAGAAGCGGGCTTCGAAGTACAGCTTTTATCAAAAGAGGAAATGAAATGCAAATACGGCTTGGATGCGGTCTCCGGAATTCTTTCTGAAAAAGGGGCATCCAATGATGCATACTTGTTCACCCATAAGATTCTGCAGGATTGCATTACCAAAGGGCTTCGTGTTTTCGACAGAACGCCGATAAAGAATATCCGACCTGAAAAAAGAGGATTGATATTGACGACTGACAAGGGATATACGATAGCCGCTAATTATATGGTGAACGCAACGGGTTATGAAATAATTCATTTCATCAATAAAAAAATTGTAAACCTCGATTGTACCTATGCTATGATTTCCGAATCGATGGCCGAACAAAAGCCAATTTGGGGAAACAATGTAATGATGTGGAATACAGAAAAACCATACATGTATATGTGCCCGGCAAATGAAAATAGAATATTGATCGGTGGCGCTGATGAATCGTTTGTGAATATAAAAACGATGCACAACTACCTGGAAAAAAAGTCAGCTTTGCTAAAGAAAAGTTTTGATGAATATTTTCCATCAATTCACTTTAAACAGGAGTTTGCATGGAGTGGTGTTTTTGGCAAGACCAAAGATTCATTGCCTTATATCGGACCGTACCTGCCAACACCACGGGTGTTCTATGCATTGGGATTTGGTGGCAATGGCATTACTTTCAGCCTGGTCGCCGCAGAAATCATCCGTGATTTGTTGCTGGGAAAGAAAAATAAAGACGCTGATATTTTTTCTTTTTCGAGATAACTTTAGGGCGATTAGGCTCAACACATAGATCCACAGAAAATTTTAGTTTTCCATGGTCCTTGAGTCTATGTGTAATCAGCTTGGTAAATTGAAATAAAAATCGTTGACTAATGTCTTTTGATCCTCTTTAAAAATGTTTACGCAATTAAAATCGATAAGAACTCCTTTAGGCTTTTGCAATAATTTCATATAAGTAAGAAGCTGCGCCTGGTGGACATTCTAGATAAATTAGCCTATGAAATAATTGGCAGCCATAGAAATTGTTTTGGTCATAATGTAGGTAACTGCCAATACGATTAAAAGTATAAGTTGCCGATAATCCAAAAAGTGAAATAACTCCAAAAAAGACAAGAAAAAAACATCACTAATAACCAGCATCTTAATCACATCACATTGACATTTACCAAATCCGGCTTTTTTTCAAACTGCCTGTTAAACCGGAAGCGGATATTTGTGTTTACTTCAACACGCCATCGCTCGCCTAAAAAATTTGTTTGCGGGAAATAAAATGCGCGCAACTCCATTGTTTGAAAGATCAGGCTTTCATTTCTTGTCCGCACCCCCGCACCAAGACTATTATACCAATCACTATGCGGGAATTGTCTGTCCAATGGATTGAAACGGCAGAGATTTACAAAAACGAATGGAGCGAAACGAAAGTTTGCAAGACTCCAGGGAGTAAAGAACACGGATTCCATTTTCAAAGTAATACGAGTATCACCAGTTACCAGGGTGTCATTTCTCCATTCCCTCACTCCAAAATCACTTTCCAGCAAAAGCGGTTCGTTGAGCGACCGGTTCACCTGATGTGCAGCACTGACGGTAAAAAAAGTTCTTTGCTGCCATCGTTTACCAAAATGTAAAAGCCTGCTGAAATAATCCAGGTTAAGCAACATGTTAACATCCTCAAATTGGTTATGATGCAAATAGCCATCAACTTTCAAGACGTAGTTGAAATAACTTTCCCGTGCCGAAAAAAAATATCGCTCCAGATCGATGCCAACGTATGGCCGGTCAACACCGGATTTTTTTGTCCATCCTGTTATGAGGGAGAGATCGGCGCCTTCAGGTATGTCCTCGTTTACTCCAAAACCATAAACATATTGAGCTTTATAAAAATCTTGCTGGAACAATGTGACCGAGGCAAGCGTGGCTTTTATATCGGCATACTGATAATAATACTGCCCGGTATATTTTAAAGGAACCTGGCTAAAATTTTGTTGAAGATATCGCAGGCTTAGTAAGGTCCGCATGCGGTTATCTTTATTTACGTCACCAGATAATTTAAAAGCGCCGGTATTCCACCCTACCCAACCATCATAATTGTAGTACCGATAGCGATTATTTGTTTCATACAAAGTGTCCTTATTATACACATCATGTGTAGCGTGCCAGGCGGCACTAGCCGCATAAGTAAATTTCACGTACGGATTAACCAATGGTCTTTCCAGTGCAGTATAAACCATTTCTTCATTCATGGCGCCTGTGGTAAAATTTTTATTGAAAGAAAGATACCCGGCATCCCAATCAATGAAAGAGCCGGCAATATTTCTTGCAGTGTATTCCCCTCCGTCTCCGAATTTTGGATTTCGCTTATTGTCAAAAAAACTGCGCAATAAAAATTCATCACCCGTTCCGGCGAGATTGTCTTCTGAAACAGCCAGGCTCATTTTGGTGGTGTTATGCATCCGATATGATCCGCCGATAGATAGAACGTCCTTGGTCAATACCAGAACATCTACCGAATCCTGGGATACATCAGTAACAGTAATTCGTACGTCCTGGAGATAGGGTAAATCACGGAGATGCTGTTCATTGTCCGCAATCAGGTAAGGCACCAGTTTATCACCGGTTCTAAAAAAAAGATTATTATGAACAACCTGTTCCCTTGTCTTGTGATGGAAATCAGTGGCAAGTCTGGTAAGTGTATTTCTAAAACGTTTGCTGGTATCGGTCAACGAAGTTCCAAAATCGAGGCGCTTGATCGTTATGTTTCGAATGATTTTCCCCTTGTATTTTTCAAAAAGAAGGTCGTTGCGGACAGGCATATTGGCTGGCAAAGTTTTATTTGCCACCAAATTCCTGGCAAGCTTTCCCAATAAGCCTTTTTGATGAAGCAAAAAACTATCAACCTTATTTTCCGTCGAATCGTTTTGTGCAAAGCAAGAAAAAGCAGCCAGGAGAACGGATATTAAAAAAAATGTTTTTCGCATTCAAATCAGGGGTAACTAACACAATATGTAATCCAAACTAAATGTCAGGTTTTAGCCCGTAGAAAAATAATTTCTAGCTCTTATTAGCATTTCATTTGCAATCCGTAACTGTGGACTTTATTCCACCACCACCATAACTGATTAATTTAAGAACCCATTTTCTGTACACTGCCGTCATAAAAACTCGCTGTTATAAATGTCAATTTGAAAATGAATTCAGTAAATTCGATTACTGATCTTTCGGCCCTGAAGACTTCTATCATCATTCTCCAGTTAATTAACTAAACTCAATTTTATGAAGAAAGTTATCCTGATCGTGATTGCTTTAAGTATGAGCCTGCATTTTCTCCATGCGCAGGACAGGCAGGACAGCAAATGGGTGGTAACAGCAGGGCCGGTAGTTGCATTCCCGCTGAAATTCCTTCACATGTTTCATAGTTTTGGACTTGGTGCCGACTTCGCAGCTATCCATCCGATCTCGGGTGGCTTTTCCGCAGGTGCTCGTGCCAACTACAGTTATTTTTTCGGCAAAGAAAGCAGTAATACCACGGGTGGTACCATATCAAGTCACTATGATGCGACCCATATCTTCAACTTGCTGGGAGATGTAAACTACCGATTAGAAAATGGATTAACAATTGGTCTCGATCTTGGATTGGGATTAAGCCTAACTCATGTGTACGGAGACGCGTCATTTGCAAGGATAATTTATGTGGCGGACGAAGTTGGCAAAAAGAACCCAGTGATATTTGGATTGTATTTCGATGAAACAAATTTTCAGAAAAATATTGGATTAAGGGCGGGGTTTAGGATCTAGCATTATGAAGAATATTTAGAATTAGCATTGGGAAACGTGGGATTGGAAAATTGCCAGGCGCGTGGGGAACACATAATTTTCCCTCTTCATTCAATTATTCGGATCAACTCGCCGAATCTGCGACTAAGATCGGAAGCGGCCCCACTTGCGGCGCCGTAAGGTCAATGTTGTGATATCCTTCACTTGCTGTTTAAACCAATTGGTGAATTCATCGTCAGGCGTTATGAAGTTCTGAAATGCCTTTTCCGGATCATTGCCTTCAAGGGTAACGATCACAAAATCTCCCATTGGCGTTTGCTGATGAAACGTACGCTCATGAATTCCCGGCTTCTTGCGTGAGGCACTGAATTCTGCTTGCCATTTTCCGGTCAATTCAGTTATGAATTTTTTCCATTCTTCTTTTTTATTGGGAGGAATGGGTATTGCGAGAGCAAATAATTTAGACATATAAAAAGCTTCAGTGGTAAAAGACATTTAAACGATTATTCTGCACATAAGGCTTTCTACTTAGTGTAAAGTGCATTAAAAAATGAGTTCAAAATTTTCAACTTAAAAGAACGGGTTTTTAACTATGAATACGTCCATTTAAACTATTTGATTGCAACTAGCATGCAGTTGAGGTTAACTTTACCTCGTTAACAATTATTTCGCATCAATTAGTTCCCGGAATTCTTTCCGGGATTTCCATTTTACCAATGTTTCCAGACGCCTTTCTGTTATAGTGTAAAAAAAATCCCGCCTTAAAGCGGGATCAAATTTGTTCACTATATATCAGTCATTGAGTTACGCTCTTCTCTTTTCCGGAGCTTTGCGCTTCGCTTTTCTTATTGCATTGGCAATTACCTTGCTCAAGTTTTCGAAACTGGGTTTGCCAGTAAACAGCTCGTCGTTGATGAAGAACGCAGGTATCTCTTTTATGCCGCGGTCGAGGCCCTCTTTCAAATCATCCTGTACCTGCCATCCATATTTACCATTTACCAGGTCCTCCAGGAATTTCTTATTGCTGATGCCTGCCTCTCTTGAATGGAGTTTCAGGCTCACGGTGCCTAATTGCCGACGATTCTGGAATAAGATATTATGCATCTCCCAAAATTTGCCGTCCTGTACAGCCGCTACTGAAGCTTCACTAGCCTTTAGACTGCGCTGATGTATACGGGTTTGTGGGAAATGACGGAAATTGAATTTTAATTTCCCTTCGAATTCCTTAAGTAATTGTTTTACAACCTCATTTGCTTTGGCGCATGCTTCATTTTCGTATTCGCCAAATTCCATAAGTGTTACGGGTGCATCTTCATCTCCAACAAAAATGTCTTTTGGTTCGATGATTATTTCGATCTCTTTTTTAAATGCCATGATTAAACTACTCCTTTCCGCCTGCGGCGGAGACTTTATGAAGTCGCTTTTTTTGTCTTTTCTTTGAAAGAACTTTTTTGAGCCACTTCGTTTCTAAATACAACTGTATTATCAAAAACGTCAACTAATACAGGCTGAGATTTATCAATTTCGCCCGCCAAGATACGTCTGCTAAGTTGATTTACAATCTCTTTTTGTATAAGACGTTTCAGAGGACGGGCACCGAACTGAGGATCAAAGCCTTGCTCAGCTAAAAAATCCAACGCATAGTCACTAAATTCCAGGTAAATACCACTCTGAGCCACAAGCCTTTTCAAGCTATTCAACTGTATGTTTACAACTCCCCTGATCTCATTTTTCAACAGCGGCTGAAATAAAATAATTTCATCAACCCTGTTCAAAAATTCAGGATGAATGGTCTGCCTTAACAAATTCATCACATCCTGTCTTGTTCTATTAACAATTTCGTCTTTGTTTCGTTCATTAATGTCTTCAAAATTTTCCTGAATAATCTGGCTGCCCAGGTTACTTGTCATAATAATAATTGAGTTTCTGAAGTTCACTACCCTGCCTTTATTGTCTGTCAACCTGCCATCATCCAGTACCTGTAGTAACACATTCCAGACATCGGGATTCGCTTTTTCAATCTCATCAAGCAACACTACGCTATACGGTTTACGACGAACCGCTTCGGTCAATTGACCGCCTTCATCATAGCCTACATATCCCGGAGGTGCACCAACGAGGCGACTCACCGTGTGCTTTTCCTGATATTCACTCATATCAATACGCGTCATCATGCCCTCATCATCAAACAAGTATTCAGCAAGTGCCTTTGCCAACTCAGTTTTTCCGACGCCGGTTGTTCCTAAAAAAATGAACGAACCGATTGGTTTTTTAGGATCGTGAAGCCCGGCACGGCTGCGACGAATGGCGTCAGCTACCGCTGTAATGGCTTCGTCCTGACCAACTACTCTTTCATGCAAATGCTGTTCAAGCTGAAGCAATTTTTCTTTTTCAGTTTGCATCATGCGGGAAACGGGAATACCCGTTGCCTTTGCAACATTTTGGGCGATGTCTTCTGCATCTACTTCTTCTTTAAGCAGACGCTTTTCACTAATTGCTTCGAGTTGCTGGCTGTATTCATTGATCCTTTTCTCCTGCTCTTTTATTTTTCCGTACCGGATCTCTGCCACCTTTCCATAGTCACCATTACGTTCAGCCTGCTCAGCCTGCAACTTTAGACTTTCTATTTCAGCTTTTCCATTTTGTACTTTCTCAACGATCTCTTTTTCCTCTTTCCACTTTGCCTTGAACGTATCTCTCTCAACCGATAGATTCGCGATTTCAGTATTCAACTCCTTCAATTTAGCCTCATCATTCTCTCTTTTGATCGCTTCCCTTTCAATTTCAAGTTGGCGGATTTGTCTTTCCAGTTTGTCTAATTCTTCGGGCATGCTATTCATTTCCAGTCGAAGTTTTGCCGCACTTTCATCTATAAGATCAATAGCTTTATCCGGAAG
>DASXOT010000339.1:0-2064 GCA_036494065.1 Chitinophagaceae bacterium | reverse complement strand
CCATTGATGAGACTTTGTATGATCAACCAAGGGACAGTACCTCCGTCAGGACCGATAAATAGAGAGAGTCCTAAGCAATCGGAACAATTCCTTTCGCGACGAGTCTCCTCCGAAAAGCGGGAGAATTTTTATAAGGAAATCGAAGAGGGACTCGTCGCCTTACCTATACATTTCTTCCCACTTAATGAAATCACGATAATCCCTCACTTCAAATAACTGTTGCTGTCCATTAAAATAAAATGGCGCAGGGTTGTGCAACTAGTCAAGCGACGTTTTGCATAATTTCCATTTACCACGTACAGGATTCTCATGTATATAAATCAGCTTTTGCAAAATAAACGTTTCTGTCCTACATCCGGGAAAATATTAAGATTGGCCGCGACTAAAATGTTGTTATGACGATAAATTCAGTAGTTATGGCGACGAGTCCCTCTTAGTTTTCTTTAGACAAACCATTTTTCGAATTCGGAGGAGACTCGTCGGGGAAGGAATAAATATAAATACAGTGGAAAAGAAGAACAACGATTAGAATTCTCTGATGGAAATATTGGTGGCGAAAAAGAAGGCCCAACTCAAGGAAATTGGATTGATGGAAATATTGCAACTGAAAGAAGAGAGGCGGGCCAGGTTATCGGCAAACGGGATTTTCAAAATATCTTAGCCAAACTTGCCAAAGACCCAAAGACTGAAAAAATAATTGAGAAAATAGAAATCTATACACATAGTCGGGGAGCTGCATTTGGTGCAGGTTATGTTGATGCCTTATTAGATTTGATAAAGCAGAATGCTAATTTATTTGCTGACCCGGATAATGAAATCGATTTAGTATATGATATGGCTCCCAATCAAACTGGCGGAAAAGGCACAAAAAAAACCAATGGATTAAATAATTATTCGCACCATCATAAGGGTGATAAGTTTTCAGGTAGTGATATGCAAGGAACGAATGCTAATTTTGTAAGTGAGGAAACTTCACCAGGCGTAGTTGGTTCTCATAGCACATCTTCATTTGTAAATGATGTTACTGCTTTTCTACAAGCTTTTCAATCAAGCAATGGCAACAGTCAGCAGCTAATAACTGACTTTGTAAATTTGATGCAGAAACAATATGGTATAAAAGTAACTGTAAAATGAAAAATCCATTAATAAAACTGGTGTTATTAAATGTGCTTATTGGTATCATTCTTTTAATTGCATTTTACCTTAGTGCATTTTTATCAGGCTATGGTTCGAACGTCAGTCACCTCCCTGAAGAAAAGAGACTATTTATTGGATTTGTAATTTTCCATTTTATTGTTAATGTGTTTTTACTTTATAGGCTCAAACAATTTAACTGGATAGGGATTTCTGTTTCGATATTACTGATAGCTATTTTTTATTTTGTTGAAGCCTGGCAGTTTGAATACTTTAAATGACAACAAACTTTACAAACTAAATCAGCAAAGCCGCAGCAATGCGGCTTTAGTTATTTATAACAAGGCTTGTGTATGTTGGAATTGTTTTATGCTGTCTCATGAGTGAATCATAGCGCCGCAGCAATGAATCCATCATTCGTTGCCGTTGCAGTGAAGAATCCATTCTCTTAAAGAAAGTAGCGCTATCGGGCTGGCCGGATAATCTGAAATAACGGAACTGCTTCATGTAATCGGGCAGAGAATCCTTACTTTGGTTTTGAGCAAAACCTTTGTTCGCTACGAGGCAAAGGAGTAAACAGCCAATCATTTTACAGCAGCCCTTCATTGCAATTATTTTAATGGGCATAAGCTTTGCGAGCTTTTGCATCCCGGATATAGGTATCAATCAGATCAAAGAGTGTTTTCTTTTTATCATCTTCGAGGTGTTCGAGTTCCTGGAACCGCTTGAGAGTTTTTTTATCAAAGAATATGATGCCCTTGGACAATTAAAGAAAAAGAAGCTGGGTGCTGCCCCGCTTGACTCCATGGTGTATGATTATAACATCCGTGGCTGGATGCTGAGAGCCAATCGTAATTACGTGAAAGATACAACAAGCACCACCAATTGGTTTGGTTTTGATTTAGGCTATGATAAAACCTCATTCACCGT
>DASXOT010000338.1:0-5980 GCA_036494065.1 Chitinophagaceae bacterium | reverse complement strand
TCATCCGCCGGTACATATACTGCCTGAACGGAAGTGATAGAACCATTTTTGGTTGAAGTAATTCTTTCCTGCATGATACCCATTTCAGTGGCGAGTGTAGGTTGATACCCTACTGCCGAGGGCATTCGTCCCAACAATGCTGATACTTCAGATCCTGCTTGTGTAAAACGGAAGATGTTGTCGACGAAGAAAAGAATATCACGACCCTTTCCCTGCCCATCGCCATCACGATAATATTCGGCAATAGTCAAACCGCTTAGTGCCACTCTGGCGCGAGCTCCGGGGGGTTCATTCATCTGCCCAAAAATAAAAGTAGCCTTGGACTCCGATAGTTCTTTAAGATCTACTTTGCTCAAGTCCCAGCCGCCGTTTTCCATGCTATGTTTGAAATTATCGCCATATTTCATGATACCCGCTTCGATCATTTCCCGCATGAGGTCATTTCCCTCACGTGTTCTTTCACCTACGCCGGCAAATACGGAAAGGCCGCCATAGCTTTTTGCAATATTGTTGATGAGTTCCTGTATGATAACAGTTTTCCCTACTCCTGCACCACCAAATAAACCGATCTTACCGCCCTTGGCATAAGGCTCAATAAGGTCGATGACCTTAATGCCGGTGAACAACACCTCGCTTGAAGTAGAAAGGTTCTCAAAGCTTGGCGGTTTACTATGGATGGGCCGGCCATTTTCTTTGGAAACTGCCGGCAATCCATCGATCGGGTCACCGGTAACATTAAATAATCGGCCACGAATCCCCTCGCCAACGGGCATAGCAATGGCTTTGCCTGTGTCGACGACTTCCGTACCGCGAACAAGTCCTTCGGTGCCGTCCATAGCAATACAACGAACGCTGTCTTCTCCAAGATGCTGCTGCACCTCAAGCACCAGCGTATCACCGTTTTCACGTTTTAGTTCAAGAGCATTATAAATTTCGGGGAGTTTGCCATTGAATTGTACATCGATCACCGCTCCGATTATCTGTTTTATTTTACCTGCATTTGCCATATTGCTGTTTCTGGTTCAGATTACCGGTTTTTTTTGACCAGCAACCACTTGTAGCTACCAGTAGCTTTTTCAGGCGGCAAAGGTAAGGGTCGGCAAGGAATGTGCAAATTGAAAATGGGCAAATTTATGATTGGTGGAAAACGGTTGAAACTGTGGGCAATTCCACGTGTGACAGTCATTCATCATCTTTTAATATTTCGTGACTAAAACTATCCTTATCTTCTAAAAAATTCTGGCATTTGTCCGAATTCAAAACGTGCGTTCGTCACCCATTCGTCTTTCACTTCAAAATTGTCATATGTCGAAAACCATAACGCAAAAAGTCGTATTCAAAAACGTCCCGGTCGCGACCTTATACAATACTTACATGAATGCCAAAGAGCACAGTACTGCCATTGGAGTTGCCGCGAAGATCCGGGACAGAGAAGGAGCTAAGTTCAGCGCTCATGGTAATTATATTACCGGCAAAAACTTGCAGCTGGTAAAAAATAAACTAATTGTACAGAGCTGGCGTGGCAGCGACTGGAAAAAATCTGATTTGGATTCTACTTTCATTCTTTCATTTACGCAAAATGGGAATGATGGCATCGTCAACATGGTTCATGCCAATATCCCCGACAAGGAATACGAAGGAATTAAAAAAGGATGGAGTGATTATTACTGGAAACCGTGGAAAAAATATTTCGCGGGAAAAAAATAATACGCGGGCCTAACGAAAGTCACAAATTATCATCGAATACATAAAACTCAAATCAACAATTATGGAAAAGTTCATGCTTATTTTTCACGGTGGCATGCCTGCCGAAAATGCCTCGCCAGAATTTATGCAACAGGAAATGGGAAAATGGATGGCCTGGATCGAAAAGCTCAGTAAGGCCGGGCAATACGTTTCGGGAGAACCGCTGGTGCCGGGTGGGAAATTAATTGCCGGCAAGTCAAAAACAGTTACGGATGGCCCTTACACAGAAGGAAAAGAAGTGGTCGGAGGTTTTTTTATCATAAATGCGAAGGACTATGACGAGGCAGTAAAACTTTGTGATGACTATCCCGATTTTGGACAAGGCGGCAGTATACAGGTACGACAGGTCATGAAAATGGATATGTAGAAGCAATGCAAAATTCAAAAATAGATAGTTGTTTAAGCATTATTCATTCAATGTAAAATTAAAAAAATGCGAACTTAGTTGGCTCTATAATAATTTTGCATTTTGCATTTTGCATTTTGCATTTTGCATTTTGCATTTTGCATTTTGAATTTTGAATTTTGAAATGCCCAATTCTAAAACCATCAACCAAATAGTCGACCATCTTTTCCGGCATGAATCGGGAAAGATGGTCTCTGTATTGTCAAGGCTATTAGGCTTGCGGAATTTGGAAATAGCGCAGGATATCGTACAGGACACCTTGCTACAGGCAATGAATACCTGGCCTTATAATAATATTCCGGAAAATCCTTCCGCATGGCTATACAGGGTGGCAAGAAATAAAGCCATCGATTTTTTAAGGCGCCGCAAAAAATTCAATGAGATAGCACCCCAATATTCTTACCTGCTTCAATCAGAGTATACCCTTGCTTCCACGGTAAATAATTTGTTTTTGGAAAATGAAATACAAGACAGCCAGCTGAGAATGATCTTTGCCTGCAGCCATCCTGCAATAACAGAAGAATCACAGATCGCCCTGACGCTAAAAACACTTTGCGGATTAAATGCCGGCGAAATTGCAAAAGCGTTTTTAACCAATGAAGAAACGATCAATAAAAGGATCTATCGCGCAAAGGAAAAGATCAGGATTGAGCGGATAGAATTAAATGTGCCACAGGGAAAAGAGCTCCCAATGCGTTTAGACATTGTATTAAAATCCCTTTACCTTTTATTTAATGAAGGATATAATTCCTCGCATCCTGACCTTCTCATACGTGATGATCTGTGCCAGGAAGCCACGCGGCTCGTTTTTCTTTTAACTACGTATCAGCTCACAAACACTTCCCGCACAAATGCCTTACTGTCCCTGATGTGTTTCCAGGCATCGCGACTACAAGCCAGGCTGGATGATAAAGGAAATATTATCCTCCTTAAACACCAGGATAGAAGCAAGTGGTACAAGCCATTGATTGAAAGAGGTACCCGCTACTTAGAACTTGCCTCTGAAACTGCCGACATTTCGGCCTACCATTTGGAAGCCGCCATTGCCTCCCTGCATGCGGTGGCGCCCACATTTGAACAAACTGACTGGAAGTCGATCTACGATCTTTATGAAGTATTATATAAACTACAGCCGGTGCCAATAATCGCCCTAAATAAAGCAATCGCTTCCGCTTATGCCACCAGTAAGGAAAATGCTCTCGACCAGCTATTAAAAATTAAAGGATTGGAAAATTACTATCTCTACCACACATCGGTTGGAGAAATCTATTTTGAACTGGATAATAGAAAAATGGCCAAAAAGTTTTATGAAATAGCTTTGAATCTAACCACATCAAAACAGGAGCGGCAATTATTGAAAACGAAAATCAGCCATTGCGAAACAGTCGAATAACCTCCACTATCATTTTCAATTTCCGAATAGGCAACTTCTTTAACACCCCTCACCACATTCTTTTTTATCAAGGCATAGCTTTTGTAGAGCATGGTACATGAGGTATTTTCTCCTGTCCGTGTTTATCAGCTTAATAATTGCCGCATGTAATAGCGAAAACAACAATCACGAATCTGAGACTTCTCCCAAGCCTTCCAAAACAATTAGCAGCAGGGATTTCAGTATTAATCCTTCCAATTCATACAGCGATCTTTTTTTAGACAGTAATGCAATGGAAAACTATATCTCGCAAAAGAAAATTCCTGATTCACTGGCAAATCACATGCGAAGTTTCTACAATTCCCGCAACTACCAATACGCATGGTTCAATAGCAATGGGCTTACAGAAGAAGCACGGGGATTTTGGAACCTGCACGATTATGTCACTACTTACAATAAAGACTCTTTGCTGAAAGATAAAAGTTTACAAAGACAAATGGATAAATTGGCGGCGGAAGACAGCTTGATTGTAACTGAAAGTGACAGAAAAATCCTGAACAATGAACTCACACTTACCCTGCATTTTATCAAATATGTTTCCAACTACTATGAGACGGGAGCTGTGAAAAGAAAGGAAATGGAGCGTTTTATTCCGCAAAAAAAAGAAGATCCTCAAAGACTTGCCGACTCCATCGTTAATAAAAAACATAAGGATGAAAAATATTTCGAAGATGTGAACTCTGCTTACAAAGCATTAAAACTTCAACTGGCAAAATATGATGCGATTGCAAAAGCAGGTGGCTGGCCAAAGATCCCTCATTTAGCAAAAAAATTGAAAAAGGGTATTAACAACCGTGCAATTTCAATTATAAAAAACAGATTGAAAGCAACCGGAGATTTTACCGGTAATGACTCTACTCATGTTTTCAATGACACACTCGTTATGGCAGTGAAAAATTTCCAGCGGCGCCATGGTTACCACGAAACTGGTATTATCGACGATTCGCTGGTGAAAGAAATGAACGTGCCGGTAGTAAAGAGAATGGAGCAAATACTGATGAATATGGATCGAATGCGATGGATGATAACTCCATCAGAAAACAATTTAATAGTGGTAAATATTCCTGAATTCGTTTTACATCTCTATGCTGGAAATGAAAAAGTATTTGACATGGACGTGATCGTTGGCAAAGAGGGACACAATACAATGATGTTTAATGGCAAGTTGAACCAGGTAATTTTTAGCCCCTACTGGAATGTGCCATCGAGTATCGTTGAAAAAGAGATATTGCCCGAAATGGAAAAAGATAAGAATTACCTGGACAAACAAGACATGGAAGTCATTGGCAAGGATGAAGACGGATTACCGGTGATCCGTCAAAAACCTGGTGACAAGAACGCGCTTGGAAAAATAAAATTTCTCTTCCCTAACAGCTTCAATATTTATTTCCACGATACTCCTGAAAAAACCTTGTTCGGAAAGGCGAGAAGAGCTTATAGTCACGGGTGCATACGGTTAAAGGAGCCGGAAAAAATGGCCATGTATGTTTTACGAGATCAACCTGAATGGACACAAGAAAAAATTGAAGAAGCAATGAACAGCGGAAGCGAAAAATCAGTCAGGGTAAAGGATCCGATTCCTGTAGTAATAACATATTACACGGCCTGGGTCGATAATAATGGGCAATTGAACTTTCGGGAAGACCTCTATGGTCACGACAGCGATCTTGCAAGCAGAATGTTTCTTTAAAAATTTCGACTGATTGGCTACAGATCAGTTTTTCTCCATCTTCCATACATTTGTAACCACAGAATTGAAAATGCAACTCATTGAGGTTACCAATAAAAACCTGGCTAAAGAATTTATTGAAGTAAACGTACTAATCAATAAAAATAACCCGAACTATGTGCGGCCCCTGGATAAAGATATTCATGAGGTTTTCGACGCCGCTAAAAACAAAACGTTTCGCTTCGGCGAAGTAAACCGCTGGATCTTAAAAGACGAAATGGGAAAGCTCTCTGGTCGCATCGCCGCATTCGTAAACAAAAGATATAAAACAAAAGGAGATGAGGGCCTCGTGGGGGGTATCGGTTTTTTTGAGAGCATCAATGATCAAAATGCTGCCGATATGTTATTTGACGTAGCCAAACATTGGCTGTTACAAAAAGGAATGTATGCCATGGACGGTCCAATCAACTTTGGCGAAAGAGACCGCTGGTGGGGCTTGCTGGCAGAGGGTTTTGAGCCTCCTGTATATTGCCTCAACTATAACCCACCGTACTATAGAAGGCTTTTTGAAAATTACGGTTTCAAAGTTTTTTTTAACCAACATTGCTTTGCCATGAAAGTACATGTGCAATTGCAGGAAAAATTCTATTCGCGACATGCTGCTATCGCCGCTGATCCTTCTTATACAGCCCGCCACATAAAAAAGTCAGAGCTCGAAAAATTTGCC
>DASXOT010000337.1:0-4170 GCA_036494065.1 Chitinophagaceae bacterium | reverse complement strand
AATGAAAACAGCCTGGGTTCTCCACTCACCAAATGGTACAACCGCTATCCTGACCCTCATCAACTAAAAGTAAAAGAGAAATTAAGCCAGGTAAAAAGGGTGCCGGTTGAAAATATCTTCCTGGGAAATGGCAGCGACGAGTGCATTGATATCTTACAGAGGACATTTTGTGAACCGGCCGTCGACAACATCATTATTTGCCCTCCAACTTATGGAATGTATGAGGTATGCGCTGGCATTAATAATGTAGAGGTAAAAAAAATAACACTCACTCCCGATTTTCAACTGGACCTGGAGCGTATTGAAAATGCCATCGATGAAAACACAAAGATGATTTTTCTTTGCTCTCCCAACAATCCGACCGCAAATTCATTGCATCATGAAGATATCGAAGCCATACTGAATAATTATTTCGGGTTGGTCATCATCGATGAAGCTTATATTAATTTCTCAAGACAACCTTCTTTCAGCAAGCAATTGAATGAATACCCCAACCTCGTGGTGATGCAGACTCTGTCGAAGGCCTGGGGATTGGCTGCATTGCGCGTTGGCATTACTTTGGCTTCGAAGGAGATTATTGATATCATGAACAAGGTTAAACCGCCTTACAACATCAACCAGGCATCGCAGGAATTGGCTTTGCGCGCGCTGGAAGAAGTTGACCAGGTAAATGAAATGATCAAAGAGATAATAAAAGAAAGAGAGATTTTAAAAACGGCTTTAGTAAATTTATCATTCGTAGAAAAAGTGTATCCTTCAGATGCTAATTTTTTATTGGTAAAAATGAAAGACCCCGTTGATGTCTATAAGAAATTGTTGGAACATAAAATCGTGGTTCGCGACAGAAGCCGGGTCGAATTATGTGAGGGTTGTCTTCGCATTACGGTGGGAACGACTGACGAAAACCAAACTCTACTCTATGTACTGGCTACTATTTGAGGAACTCTTAATCAATTTTAAAAACAGATTTATGAAAAAGGTTGTTTTTTATGCATTTTCGCTTTCGGCAATGCTCTTTATTGTTATCGCTTGCGGTAATGATAATTCCAAGGGCAGCAGCCCGGACAAAGATTCTATAGCTGCTTCCCAATCAAAAAAAGACAGTACCCAGGATAAATCAGAAAAACCACCAGTATCAAATGATGTACAACTGACGCTTCCGGCCGGATTTACTGCCATAGAAGTGACACCAGGAATTGGACCCGCACGTCACCTGGTGGTAAATAGTAACGGGGATATTTATGTAAAAATGGCCAATCCCAAAACAGACAAAGGAATTATTTTATTAAAAGACACTAATGGGGATGGCATTGCTGATCAAACTTCGAGCTTTGGCAATTATGGTGGCACTGGCATTGCCATTAAAAATGGATATCTCTATGCCTCATCAAACACTGAGGTATTTCGGTACAAACTTGATGCAAATAACAATGTCATCGACACCAAAAATCCTGAAAAGATCATCACAGGGCTGATCGATCACGGTGAGCATAATTCCAAATCGATAGCGTTGGATGATGCAGGTAATATTTACGTAAATGTAGGCGCGCCATCGAATGCATGCCAGGTGGTTGATCGCAAGAAAGGCTCTCCGGGCCAGGATCCATGCCCAATACTGGAACAGGCGGGTGGCATTTGGCAGTTCAAAGCCGATCAGCTAAACCAATCTTATGCACAAGGTATCAGGTATATCACAGGAACCCGGAATGTGGTTGGACTTGATTGGAACAAAGAACAGAAACAATTATATGTGATGCAGCACGGACGTGACCAACTACATGACCTTTTTCCTGATATGTATACTGACAAACAAAGTGCTGAATTGCCGGCGGAAGAAATGTTGTTGGCCAAAAAAGGTTCCAACTTTGGATGGCCTTATTGTTACTTTGATGAACTCCAAAATAAAAAAGTGCTGGGACCCGAGTTTGGTGGTGATGGCAAAAAACAGGGTCGCTGCGCTTATGTGCCACCACCTGTTGTTGCATTTCCTGGACATTGGGCACCTAATGCGCTTTTATTTTATACGGGCAAACAGTTTCCTGAACATTATAGGAATGGAGCTTTTGTCGCTTTTCATGGTTCATGGAATCGTGCACCGGAACCACAACAAGGATATAAGATCGTGTTTGTTCCTTTCAAAAATGGAAAACCATCTGGTAAGTATGAAACATTTGCCGATGGGTTTACGGGAGTTGCAGAGATGACCGGTGATGCAAGGGCAAAACATCGTCCAACAGGCTTGGCTATAGGCCCTGACGGTTCATTATATATTTCTGATTCTGAAAAAGGAACTGTCTGGAAGATTGTGTATAAAGGAAAATAACCACGAGCTCTGTGTTTCTTAGATACCTCCGTGGTTAATCTGCCACGGAGGGGCATGGAGAGTCAACCACGAAGGCTCGATTTATTTCTGCTACTATGGGTGTAACTATTGTTCAAGACTCACTGATGGAAGCTGGCGGCAAGAGAATTCTATTTATTGACCGCGATGGTACTTTGATCAAAGAAGTTCCTCCATCTTATCAAGTTGATTCGTGGGAGAAACTGGAATTTTATCCCGATGTTTTTAAATACGTGAGTCGCATCGCTGAAGAATTGGATTATGTGTTGATCATGGTCAGTAATCAGGATGGCTTAGGAACGCCTTCATTTCCGTCAGAAAGCTTTTGGCCGATTCATCAGCATGTCATTAAAAGTTTCGAGAATGAGGGTGTAAGTTTTCACGCCACGCATATCGATAAAACTTTTCCTGAAGAACATTCGCCGAATCGTAAGCCAGGCATTGGCATGTTTACAGAATATCTTAATACCCCGGCATACGATATTTTTAATTCATTCGTGATTGGCGATCGAATCACCGACGTTCAACTGGCAAAAAATTTAGGTTGCAAAGCAATTTGGTTGAACAATCATCCGGGACTAGGTGCAACAGAAGTAAATGACGGTTTGGATGAGTTGAAGAAATCGGTGGCACTCGAAACCCGCCACTGGGAAGATATTTACAGATTCCTGAAACTTGGTTTACGAAAGGTTACACACGACAGAAATACAAATGAAACGTCCATCCATATTGAATTGAATCTGGATGGAAATTGTATTTCGAATATTTCAACAGGGCTTGGTTTTTTTAATCACATGTTGGAACAAATCGCCCGTCATGGAAAGATAGATTTAACAATACGTGCCAAAGGCGACCTGCATATTGATGAGCACCATACGATCGAGGACACAGGTATTGCACTGGGCGAGGCATTTGCAAAGGCAATGGCAGATAAAAAAGGTATCGAGAGATATGGATTTGCGTTGCCGATGGATGATGCAGATGCAAAAGTCCTTATTGATTTTGGAGGCCGCAACTGGATCGTTTGGAATGCGGAGTTTGTACGGGAAAAAATTGGGGAAATGCCGACGGAAATGTTCTTTCATTTTTTTAAATCCTTTTCGGACGCCGCGAAATGCAATTTGAATATTGAATGCCATGGCGAAAACGAGCACCATAAAATCGAAGCGATCTTTAAAGCGTTTGCCCGGGCTATTAGAATGGCTGTCAAGAAAGATCCATTGAGTAATTATTTGCCTTCTACGAAGGGATTGCTATAGATTTTTATCTGAAAACTTCATAACAGGCTTTGACAAAGCCCGCAAGATTTACCCCAAACTTTTGATCGATAGATAGACAAGCTGGTTCAGTGGGAAAGAAAACCTTATAACCCTGGTAGCACACTCCTGTAAGATCACAATGAATAAACTGCCTGGTAGCCGGAATAATCATTTAATCTTATATTGCTATTGATAAACCCCACCCAACTCTATGCAGGTCATCCTCGGAATTATCTTTCATTTCATTGGAGGAGCTGCTTCAGGCAGTTTCTATGTTCCATATAAAAAGGTGAAAGGCTGGAACTGGGAAAGCTATTGGATCGTCGGGGGTTTGTTTTCCTGGTTAATTATACCGCCTATTGCGGCGTGGCTTACTATTCCCAATTTCACACAGATTATTTCCCAAACTTCTTCTACTACTTTTTGGTGGACCTATTTCTGGGGAATATTATGGGGAATAGGTGGATTGATGTATGGCCTGGGCATGCGCTATCTTGGAATGTCATTGGGCAATTCGGTACTCCTTGGTTTTACGTCTGCCTTTGGGGCACTCGTTCCTTCTATTTACTA
>DASXOT010000336.1:0-3806 GCA_036494065.1 Chitinophagaceae bacterium | reverse complement strand
ATGTTTGAGTTTGGTAATATAGTCACCAGTGTAAAGGTGGCTACGTTTCCACTAAGACTGTACTTCTGCGATCTTGCAGGTATATAGTGATCTTTATCATCCATTAATCTTGCTATAAAATACACTGTTCCCAGTTTCGAATTGGATTTTAAATTGAATGATGGATGTATTACTACACCTTTCCTGGATCGGTCTTCAATCACTGTTACATTCGGTTCGGTAGTGTTGATCCTGGGAACTTCTTTTGTGCGCATGCCTGTGTTTGGATAGAGTGCAGCGATGATGTTTTTATCGCCGGGCGATAGTTCTGTATTAGCAGGTATCTCTGTACTGTCAATCGTAAATTTTTTGTTTACCCAATACTGCATGATCGATTTCGGATCATAAGCCGTTCCATTTGTATAGAACACATCGCTCGTGGCCAGTATCTGCGCCTGTATCATCGCCGAATCCCAATTTGTGTTTTTTAGAAAATAAGCATACACGGCAGGCTTGTTCCACTTAATACCATTCGGATAGCTTTGTTCATGCAGCAACCCCAGGGCATGGCCGAATTCATGTATTACCGTTCCTCTCCAATAGGCTGCTGTCGTTTTTTGCCTGAATTGTATCGTATCAAGGTTCATCGTTTTTTCTGACTGTTTCTTATCATGACATTGCAAGCCGATCATGGACCAGCAACCATCGTTATCTGTCAATTGTACACGCACATCAGTTTCAGGGGTATTGTCAGGAACAAATTTGAACCTGATATTGGCATATTTCTCCCACTCCCTGGCGTAAGTCATTACTTCTTTCCGCAATGCCTGGCTGCCGCCCGGCATGAATTTGACGCTGATCGTTGCTCCTGGATCCCATAAATAATAATTGTCGGCCATTCCCCTCGGGTTGATAGTGTCTAATTCATTTTTTTCCGTGAATTGTCCTGTCGGAGTGCCACACGCTTCGGGAATATTTTTTTGCGCATACAATCCTGCGGAAATCAAAACGAAGAAAATCAATAGTAGAAAAATTCTTTTCATCATGTTTTCTTTAATCAAGGGGCCATCAAGCGCTAAGACACCAGGAGGCACAAAGAATTATCATCTCCAATCGCCATACAAAACAAATGCGCCCCAATAAAATGGATGCGCATACTTTGGATTCTTACTCAATGTTTCCTGCGCTAATCGCAGTGCATCTACTTTATCCATTTTTTTATCCAGGTTCTTATAAAATTCATCCATTAAAATACTGGTTGCTTCATCGTCTACTTTCCAGAGACTGGCAACCACCGACTTTACGTTGCGTTCCAAAAACGAATTGGCCGGCGAGATGGTCCATCCCTTCACTAATTCTTTTGTGATGGCTGTTTCGCAAGCCGAAAGCGTTACCAGGTCGCAGTCTTTAATGGGCAATGCCTGGATTTCCCTGATCGTTAGTTGTCCATTGTTGCCATTTGAAGTGTCTTTGTCAGGCAAAAATTTTAAATAGGACTTTGAAAATTCCTGCGAATAATTCAAAACACCATGCGTAGCGAAATGAATATATTTTTTTTGAACAAGCATGTATTTCGCACGGCTTTCCGTAGCCCTGTCATCGGTGTAAACAGTGGAATCAATGCCAATAACCTTTGCTATTTCGTTTACTTCTTCTGTATTATAATGCAGCGTTTGATCCGGTACGCCAAAGGCAGCGAATGAGGTAAGATCGTTTTTGTCTGCCTCATTTCTATTTCCATTGTCAAATATTTTCATCTTATTAGTATAAAAAACCCCATAATCTTCTACCAGGAAATGAAAGCTGCTATCGGGTTGTTTTTTGCCCAGGCATTGAAAAGGCATGTTGCTGAAAATGCCGGTAGGAATAATGCAAAGTTTCTTTTTGTTTTTTATTTTGTCATAAACAGGAGAAATCAATGTTCTGTATAATTGATCCGATAAATCTTTAAAGGGAATACTTTCCGTTGAATCATCTTCATCGGTTGGCTCCGATCTTAAATGTAAACTGGCAGTTCCGGTATTTTTTTGTGGCTGTTTTGCAGAGCTGATAAAAGCAGTCACTATTTTGCTAATGTCCGCCGGCATTGTATCTACAGCGAGTTTTTCGTTGGTGAGTGTGAAAATCATTAGTGTTTTGTCATTCACTAGGTAAAGGGCAACGGCTACATCATTCGGAAGTTTTCCTTTATAATTATAAAATTCATCGGCATTAAAACGGCTGAAATAGGAACTGAGATCGGGATATTTTTCTACCACATCCTGTAAGAAGTTCGTATAATCAGCTTCTACGATTTCTATTTTTTTAAGCGTTTCCTGTTTTTCTTCACCCGTTTGTTTTTCGGCTGTTGTTTCCAATGCCTTTTTCGATTGCTGCAGACTGATCAGTTTTTTGAGAGATTCATCTTTTTCCCTGTCACTGGTGGATGTAGAAAGTGAACCTGATAATTCTTTTATTCCCGCAATATTACTGCGGTTCGCGTATGACCAGGCCTCTTTGATACTATCAGTACTATAGTAAGCGAAAATTATTTTATTGTACAGATCGAACTTGCGGGGATCGTTATCAAATATTTTTTTAGCCTGCTCACCCCCATATAAATTCTGTGTATTGCTGTCAAGAACTTCGATAGCCTGTTTGAAATATAAGATCGAACTGTCGAATCTCTTTTGCTCATAGAATAGAAGCCCCAGTTCGTAATAAGGTTCCCAACCATCCGGTATTTTATATTTTTCAACTACCGCAACCGCTTTCCTGAAATTATTTTCGGCACTATCGACCTGTTTTGATAAAATATCTATTCTTCCCAGGTAAGTGTAAGCATCAATGATCTTTTCTTTTTCGCCGCTGATCAGTGCATACTCTTTGGCATAATTAAATTGTTCGATCGCTTTAGGGATCTGGCTGCGATCGTAATAAAGTTTACCCAACGCTAATTGCATACCCGAAGTAATGCGGTTTAGTTTTTTTTCTTTAGCTAAAGGAATTACTTCCAGCAGATCGGCTTCTGCATCTTTATATTTTTTCAGGTCATACAGGCATTCCGCAATGTTTCCCCGGTAAAGCAGATACGACTCATCGACCACACCTTTTTGCAATTGCTGCAAAGCCTGGTGGAAATAGTTCATCGCGTGCTCAAAATCATTTTGGCTCAGGTATACATTGCCAATATTATTCAATGGCACATGCCGGTATTCGTTGGTGGACTGCGAGCGATAAAGACTATCTGCCAACAAAAAGTACTGAACGGATTGATTATATTCTCCCATACTTCGCAACAGGCTTCCACGATCTACATAGGTGTCCGCCAGTCGCAACATGTTGCCTGAACGATTAAAAATTGACATCGCGCTATCGCTGTTTTTAATGCCTTTTGCGAAGTCACCGGTCAGGCTATACAAAAATGCCGTGGCCTCAAGCGAATTTCCAAGGGCCATGTTATTCGAGCTGATTTCGGCCATATCAATGGCCTTTATCAACGCTTCTTCGGCTTCGGCGAATTTTCCCATTTCTGTTTCTACTTCGGAGATATATTTTAATTGCCAGATCGCTTCGTCTTTATTGGTAGTGTCAAAAATTTCAAATGCCTTTGTGTAGAAAATAAGCGCACTATCCATTTTTGTTTCATTATAATATCTCTCTGCCTTCATTTGCAGGCAATCTCCATGACTGAGTGGTGTGTTTAATTGTTTACTGATGGCTACACACTCTTCATAGAATAGGTCGCCCTGCCGAAATTTCTTTTCGCGGTAGGAGAGGTAGGCCAATGCCTTTGTCGCGTCAAATAAGTAACCCGTGTTTGCAGTGCTGTCGCTTTTTTTACTACA
>DASXOT010000335.1:0-4372 GCA_036494065.1 Chitinophagaceae bacterium | reverse complement strand
GTATGTTTTTTGTTGAGTAATATTTTAAAAAACAGAGATTTCCAATCAAGCTGCGTTAATACAATTGGTGAGGCAAGAAAACTGTTGGCCAGGGAGATTCCCTATGTTATTTTTCTTGATAATCATCTCCCCGATGGGTTCGGCATTGACTTTATTGAAGAGGTAAAACGACTTGCACCTGTCTCGAGAATTATTATGATCACGGCTTATGATACAAAAACAGATAAAGAGAAGGCGATTTTAAAAGGTGTGGACTATTTCATCGGAAAACCCTTTACCCGGGAGAATATTTTCGAAGCGATCGAAAATATTGTGAATCTCCGGGACGTAGAATTGTAGAAATTTTTCCTCACAAACGGCCTCAACAGCTGTTTTTTGAAACTCCGGTGTTAAATTTTTAGCCATTTTGATTTCAATATAATCGATAATCTCTGGGCAGGGTTTAGCAATATCGAAATGAGAACTAGGTAATATTTAGTGTAATTGAGAAGGTACTCCCTTGTGCCAGACGACTTTTTACGCTGATATTCCCTTTGTGGTTTAAAATAATATTTTGAGTGTTAGTCAGCCCCAGCCCGTTACCACCCGCTTTGTTAGTAAAATAAGGGTCAAATAATTTCTGAATCGTTTCTTCATTCATTCCATGGCCATTATCGCGAATGTCGATTTTGCACCTATTGCCTGTTGTAAGCGTCTGAATTTCTAATACTCCTTTTTCAGACTCCATTGCTTCAATCGCATTAACAATGACATTTAGAAAAGCGATCTTCATTTTTTCACCATCAACGACAACATCGCATCCGGGATCTGCATAGTTTTTTATTACCTGCACATGCTTTAACTCGATGCGATCCTTAGCAAGCTCGAGAGTTTCATCAAGCAAAGTGGCAATGTTGGTTTTCGTGTATTGTAACTGTGCAAATTTTGTAGAGGTCAATAGCTCGGAGATCATTTGGTTAATCCTGGTCGCATTCCTGTTAATCATATTCAGCAATAAAATTTCTTCTTCCGTTGTGCTTGGTTTATCCTTGATTTGATCTGCAGCCAGAACGATGTTGGTTAACGGATTTCGTATTTCATGTGCAATTGTGCGCGCAATCCTGCCTGTAGCTATGAATTTTTCAAGACTTCTCAACTCTTCCAGTTCTGAATTGGCCACTTGCAATTCTGTAACCTTGTTTTCTAATTGATGTCTATATAAATTAGTTTGCTCATCAGCCTTTAGTTTTTCCCTGCTTTCTCTATTGTAGGTTGTAAATGAGTAAATAGATAACAAAAAGGCAATAATAAGCGAAGTAATAGTGATGATCTTTATAGATACTGAGGTTGTACTTTGTCTCTCTTTTCTTAATTGAAGCAGGCCCCGCTCTTCAGTTTCCATTTTGTTAATCATTGTTCGGATACCGGTCATTAAATTTTTACCAATTTCCCCTGCGGTTTTCATTGAGTCAGTTAATTTATGCCCTGCGGCTTCAAATTGCAGAATGCCTTTGTAAATGCCACCGAGTTTTTCCTGCATCAATGATTTTAGTGTGTCCGAATTTTTTTGTTGAACCGGATTGTCAGAAGTAATCGTTTCAACTCTTTTTAGCAACATGTCAATTTTTCCAGTTGTTGTATCGAAGGTGTGCCGGTGGTCGGCATCATTCAAAAGAATATACCCTCTTGCTGCACTTTCTGCTTCGTTGATGGAAGAAGAAAGTGATTCAAGAGTATTAATAACAACACCGGTCCGTTCTACCCAATTTGTTTGTTGAAAAAGCTGTTGAAGCGTTATGAAGATGAACAAATAAGAAACTAATAACAGTAAAAAGGCCGCAAAATAGCCTGTCTTTACTTTTAATCTTCCCGACAGTAACATTGATTTTTTGTTTGGTCAAGGGGTTCACTACTGGTAAATCCTGTCAATTGCATCCCTATATTTCTCCATGATCACTTTTCTCTTTAACGAAAGCTTGGGAGTCATCTCCCCGGTATCTACACTCCATTCGTTTGCCAGCAGCTCGAATTTTTTTACCTGCTCCACATGATTAAAAAACTTATTAAAACTTTGGATCAAATCCCTGAATAAATCAATGACTTTTGAATTATGTATCAACCTGTCATTGGCTTCATCAGGAATATTGTTTTTTCTTGCCCAGTCATGCAAAGCGGGAAATGAAGGTACGATAAGTGCGCCTACAAATTTTTGCTCCGCACCTATTAACATCACCTGCTCAATAAAGGGTGATTCTTTTAATTTATTTTCAATAGGAAGCGGTGCAACATATTTTCCACCACTTGTTTTAAACAGTTCTTTCTTCCGGTCAGTGATCTTCAGGAATGTATTGCCTGTAACTTCACGATCGTCTATCAACATGCCGATGTCACCGGTGTGATACCATCCATCCGTTATTTCCTGGGCGGTAAGTGCGGGTTGCTTGTAATAGCCCATCATAATATTCGGTCCTTTGCAAAATATTTCTCCATCTTCTGCAATCTTTACTTGTATACCATCTATCAAAGGGCCCACTGTTCCAAACATTCTTTGTTTTTCATTAAATCGATTTACTGCAATTACCGGGGAGGTCTCCGTCAATCCATAGCCTTCCATAATAACAATTTTCCCTGCCGTGAATATTCGGATCAACCTCACCTGGCAGGCAGCACCCCCTGTGATGATCGCGTTTAATTCATTTCCCAATCCCTCTCTCCACTTATTAAAAATTAGGCGGTTTGCAAGTGCTAGCTGCATCTTATAGCCAAAACCCAGACTTTGATTGATTTCGAATCTTTCCGCGAGACGATGTGCCCAGAAAAACAAAGTCTTTTTTATTCCCGATAGCTCATTGCCTTTTTGCATGATGCGATCGTATAATTTTTCCAACAACCTCGGAACGGTTGTAAACATGTGCGGTTTTACTTCCTTTAAATTATCACCAATTGTTTCTAAGCTTTCCGCATAATAAATTGAAACTCCTTTGAACAGGTACATGTAACTTACCATCCTTTCAAAAATGTGATTCAGGGGAAGAAAGCTCAGCGCCCTTGTGCCAGGCGGAAAGCAGGGCATAGATGCCATCACATTCGAAAGAATATTTTTGTGCGAGAGCATTACCCCTTTGGGAACTCCGGTTGTGCCAGAGGTATAAATGATTGTTGCGAGGTCTTCATATTTGATCGCTTTTGCTATGTCCTTCACCTGCTCTTTTTTCTCTGCCGTGCCGAGCGCGAAAATTTCTTTCCAGTGCTTTGCATTTGCAATGTGCTCAAACGAGTAAATTTCCTGAAGGGATGGGACTTCCGGTTTTACGCTTAGTATTTTTAAGAATAGCTCCTCATCATTTACAAAAACCATCTTCACCAGCGCATCATTCAGAACAAATTTCAATTCATTTATGCTGATGGTTGGATAAATCGGCGTGAGCACCGCGCCAACTTTTTGAACCGCGAGGTCAACAATGATCCACTCGGGACGGTTCTTACTTAGTATGGCTATTTTATCCCTTCCATGATCACTCATATCGCCGGGACCAATGCCGAGACTTAAAAGTCCGGCACTTAAATCGTCGACCATCGTCGAAATTTTTTCAGTGCTGTATTTTTTGTATTCACCGCTTTCCTTACCGGCGATCATATCATCGATAGGATTATTCTCGATGCTATATTGTATGCAATCAAATAGTCGTTGTGGATCCGTCATAGCGCAACCGTTAAAGTTTGATATTGGCAACTCAAATTAGCTAAAAAACCAAAAAGTCCCGAAGGGGACTTGCAGTGATTCAATTATTCAACGATTAGGGCCCCGCTTATTGTTTGTTGTCCTGGTAATATTGACCCTGCGGCATTTTGAAGATTCTTGTTTTCTGGAAGGCAGTGAAATTTTTATATTCTTCATCATGGTCTTTCGTCCAGCTATCATAGGCAGCCAGATTTTCAACTGTTCCGAAAAGCCACTCATTGTACGCCGGGAACAATCCGTCCTGTATCAACTGCCGCTCATAGTCGAAAAGTTTGTACGGGAATTTCGATGCAAATTTGTCAAACCATTCGAGAATAAACCGGGTGCGGATCATGGTCAATGTTTCAGTATTGAGTCCACGAACCGCTACCGATGATTGCTTGCTCATACAATCTAAAAATGCCCTGGAAAATTCGTTCTTATTTTTTTCCTGCCCTGCCATCATATTCGCATCGGCAAATAATTTCTCCTTATAACCTTGCAATAGCAATTGTTTCATGGATGCTCCGCGTTCGCTCAGGCTTTCCATGTTGACGAATATTTCTCCGTAAATAAGACTCCAAACTTTGTCCTTGGTGTAGAAATAAAATAATGCGGCATTATAATAATTACCAGAACAGGAAGGATCAACACGAATACCTTTTTCCCACT
>DASXOT010000334.1:0-3501 GCA_036494065.1 Chitinophagaceae bacterium | reverse complement strand
ACATTATATTTTAAAGTATGCAAACATTAACGGTTGAAATAAAAAATGATGACGCTTTGAAAGTGCTGCAAGACCTGCAGCAAAAGCACTTTATAAATATACTTTCAAGCCCTAACCTCAATCCCCATGTTTTTCCCGGCGAACCAATGTCTGAAGAGGAATTTAAAAAATTTATTTTCAGAAGAGAAAACAGAGATTTAGTAACTCTTAAACAAGCCAAAGAATCATGGGCAAAAAAGAAAATGAAACTCCAAAGTCTTTCAGATTAAGTATTTCGCTTTCCGCTCTTAATGATCTTGATGAAATCACAGATTTTATTACTTATGTAAATGAACAGCCTTTAAATGCTGTTAAGGTTGGCGATGCGATCTTTACAGCTATTGATAAAATAAGAAAAAACCCTTAGGTTTATAAAGAATGCACAGCAATTCCTACAACAACTAAAATATATCGTCAGGCTGCTTGCATGTCGTGGCTGATATTTATAGGGATCATGAAAAATGAAATTCGGATTCTTGGAATTATTCATGGTGCCAGGAGACCTAGAGTAATTAAGAAACGAAAATAAAATAGGTTGCAATTGAAACTTAACAACGGAACACTTGTGCTGAAGAATTTAAAACATAACTAACACAATATTTTATTACATCTAACTTGGATTTCAGATTAACATATAAACAATTGCTGATCGGTACAGAGGATGCAGAGCCAAAAACAATTATTGAGTATTTATGTGAAGAACTTCCTTACATATGGATTGAAGATTATAAAAACAACTGCAGCCATGCTACCGATGTTTGTCGAATTTCTATAGAAAGCTTCGAATATATTTTTGATGATTGCCTTAGTTTGAGTGAACCGGATATTAGATCAAATTCAAAAATTGAATCCAGAGTAGTTGCTGCCTTTGGAATGAGTAAGCAATCCGGAAAGAAGCGCGATGATTACAGGCTACGTGGCTGGCTCGGCCCAACGAATACTTTTTTAGGTACTCTATGGGATAAGGGTCATTATATAGCGCATTGTATCGGTGGCGCTGTTGACCACGCGGAATTAAACGTGTTTGAACAAAGAAGAGATTTGAATCGCGGTTGGTCTGATGAAGGAAAAATATTTAGAAAGATGGAGGATTATTGTTTCAACAATCCAGGCACATTTTGTTTTAACCGGCCAATTTACACAAATGATTCAATGTTCCCTGAAACGTTGGAATATGGCGTGCTTACAAGGGAAAAAAATTTTTGGATCGAGAGATTTAATAATCTTATGTAATCCATGTCAGCTTTTTTTAAGTAAAATGATTTTCAAGATAAAACATAAATAGAAATAAAAGAATGACGTTAATTAAGATTTAGGGTGGTTTGCTTCATCGGTAATTGGTGAAATACTATATTTAACGGCAAATAAAAGTATTATGAAAAGGGTAATTATGATGACTTTACTCTGCGGAAGTATGGCAGCAGGAATTATTTACGGTATACATCTTCTGCAAAAGAAAAATAGTCTAACCTTACGATTAGACTTTGCTGAAAATGCATTAGGCGGATAGCAACTAAGCATATAGATTGCCTTCCTGCTCCTGAGAAGTTGCACTAAATATTCGCTGCGGGATCTTCCAGGTCTTCTGCTTTCGATGTAACCTTGCGGGCCGTTTGTTTGGCCTTTGATTTTACGTTATCGGCAATGTCCCCAGCCTTTTCTTTAATGTTTTCAGCGGCATCAGATAAATAATCTTTTGCGTTCTCTCCAAAACCAGATAATTTACCGGTTAATTTTCTGAGGGTTTCTGAACCTTTATCCGGGGCGATTAAAATGCCAATTGCTATTCCTATCAAAACAGGTTGTAATAATTTCATAATGTTATTTTATGAACGGTTGTATTGCATGAACCGTACCGTTTTATTTAAGCATAATTCTCTCATAGCATAGAGTGCTTGTTAAGCATCAGGAATTACAGGCTCTGCCAGTTTAGTTAACTTGTCTAAAGATTCCTGCCAGCCCAGGTAACACATTTCAACGGGTATAACAGAGGGAATTCCCTCCTGCAAAATTTTTATCTCTGTGCCTACAGCAACTTTCTGCAACCAAACAGAAGTGACCATTTCACCCGGCAGGTTAGGATCATCAAATTTGTCTGTATACTTTAAAAATTCGTTTGGTTTAACTTCCACATATTTTCCACCAAATGAATGGTCGTGGCCTGTTGAAAAATTATGAAATGACATTTTAAAGGTCCCTCCTGCTTCAACATTCATTTCATGCACTGTACAAAGAAAACCATAAGGCGGCAGCCACGAAGCAAGTGCTAACGGCTCAGTGAATGCTTTATACACCTTTTCAGGAGAAGCTTTGAGCACCCGGTGTAAAGAAACGCTGTTGTTTGACAACAATTAATTTTTATTTCCTACTCGTTTGGCTTTTCGGTTGCGCCCGTTTTTACGGTGGTTGCTGCTCCACCAATTATTGTAGTATATTGACTTTACAAAAGTGGTGGTAAAACATTGCTTTACAGCGGCTGAATACGGCAATTTGCAGGGTTGTTTACGACATCTTATAGAAACGTTTAGCTGCTGCAACCTTTTTGTGTATGCTGATATATTACTGTTGATGGGCGAACACCTTTACCTGCGCACATAGCCTTTGCTGAGATACAATTGATAAGAAGAAGAAATCTTTTAGTTGCTGCGGTCGAAAGAAGGGTAAAATACGTTATGCCAATTAAATGAAAATATTACATTTAGGTCTTATAAAAAACACTGCTATGACGAATACAAATAACACTTCGGACGGCGTCATCATTTCTTATATGACACTACGTAAGATACTTGGCTGGATGGGTATTTCATTAGTTCCACTTATGATTGTGGGTTCGATAGCGATTTGCAATTTAACCTAAGTTGAAATATCGGTAAGCGCCTATTATTATACCTGTATGGGTAATGCATTGGTGGGAATTTTATGCTGTATGTCGCTTTTTTTGCTTTCTTACCATGGATATGAGCGCATTGATTCAATTGTGAGCAAATTAGCGGGAATATTTGCGTTGGGAATTGCTTTCTTTCCAACAGTTGCAAGTGAAGCAAAAGATGATATTATCAGCACGCTGCATTATGTAAATGCAGGGCTTTTTTTTGCCATGCTTTCATATATGTCTGTGTTTCTGTTTACCAAGAGTGATAGACATAAAACAAATGAAAAAAAGAAAAGAAACCGTGTTTGCAGGGTATGCGGTATTATTATGGCAATTTCAGCTCTTTGTATTCCTTTAGACAGTATTGAAGGCATTCATGAAAAAATTATGTTTCTTAAGCCAACATTAATCTTTGAAACAATAGCCTTAACATCATTTGGTATATCGTGGTTGACAAAAGGAGAGTTTATTTTACCAGATAAGCCGGATAGCAATAAGTGACATGTTTTCATCGCAAATACTTTTCGTTGGCGATCTTTGTAAAAAAACACTAACAAACCAAAGACAACGATAAAAAAATAGAACTATAT
>DASXOT010000333.1:0-3305 GCA_036494065.1 Chitinophagaceae bacterium | reverse complement strand
CAGCCATTCCGTGATGAGCTCACTGAAATAAATTTCCAGGAAATGCTTACCGCCGCAGACGTAGATGCCGCATTAAACAAGGAAGATGATAAAATATCACTTGTTGTTTTGAATTCTGTTTGCGGTTGTGCAGCCAGAGGTGCAAGACCTGGAGCTATTTTTTCCTTGTTGAATGATGTTGTCCCCGATCGATGCCTGACTGTATTCGCAGGAATGGAAAAAGAAGCGGTGGACCATTTTCGCACGAAGTATTTGAAAGGCATCACGCCTTCGTCACCAAACATTGCTTTATTCAGAAACGGGGATTTGTTGCACGTTCATCAGCGTTATCAAATTGAGGGAAAAAGCGCCGGCCAGATTGCGCAGGAGTTAGCCTCAGCTTATGACAAGATCTGTGAAAAAAAGTGGACGTCCGAAGAGCTTGATCATTTAAAAAATTATTTAGTGAAAAGATACCACGTGAGCATGGAGTCTTTAAACGAATAAATCTCTGTATGAAAATAACCGCCCAGGAAGAATATGGATTGAGGATATTGCTCCGCATTGCCGGTTGCAGAGACGCAGAAGGTATGAGCATTCCACAACTCAGCGAAGCGGAGGGGATCAGTCCTCACTATGTGGCCAAACTGGCCCGCATTCTTCGCCTCGAAGGCTTCATCAATAGCACACCGGGATATAAAGGAGGTTATATTTTAGCAAAACCTGCTAAAGAAATAATAATCAACAATGTATTAAAGAGCTTGGGCGGTGCCTTATATGATAAAAAATTCTGCGGCTCACATGCAGGTGTCTTAAATCTTTGCGTGAATTCAGTTGACTGCTCTTCGAGGTCTCTTTGGAAAATGATACAGTTTACGGTTGATCAGCTATTGGACAAAATCACCCTGGCCGACCTTGTCAAATCTGATGAAGGTCCGTCAAAACGCCTGGAGCAGATCATTGAACGAAGTGTTGCAAAGATCAATTGGTAAAACTTTCTACCGGGATGTCGCTGCGTGCTGATAGCTATCTTGATACTGCTTAATTTTAATTTCACAACTTTTCCATTGCAGGCCGCCGCACCGGAATGTTACCAATGTTATTGAGAGTTTTGTTTTACGACTGCCTAATATAATCCTTTGGATCCCGCGTTTATCAACAAAGAAAAAATTACTTCACTATTACCGATGCAGGAGTGTATTCCGGTAATGGAAGAAATGTTCAGTTCTTTAGCCAGGGGCAACTGCATGCAGCCGTTGCGTTCCATTTTTTGGCTGCCTGGCAAAAAGGGGTTGCTTGGTATGATGCCTGGTTATGATAGATATCATGAAGTAATGGGGATTAAAGTGATCAGTGTATTTCATGCTAACCGGCATGAGGGGCATCCATCGCACCAGGGAGTTGTGATCCTTTTTGATGCGAGGCAGGGGCGACCATTAATGATGTTTGATGCCCAGGAGATCACTGCTATTCGCACCGCGGCGGCGAGTGCAGTCGCTACAAAAATACTCTCACGCGAAGATTCGGAAACCCTTGCTATTATAGGTTCCGGGGAACAGGCCGAGAGACATATCGAGTCGATATCCCTAGTTAGAAAAATAAAACAAGTAAATATTTGGGGCAGGAATGAAAAAAATGCGCGTCATCTCATGGAAAAAATATCCACGCGATATTCGTTTAATATTTTCGTGAAAGAAGATGCGCGATCAGCAGTCGTCAATGCCGATATTATATGTACCGTTACCTCGTCGACTCAACCCCTCATTACCGGAGAGTGGGTTAAAGTCGGCGCACATATCAATGCTGTGGGGTCGAGTATGCCTAACGCCAGGGAGCTCGATTCAAACGTCATCTTAAAATCGAAACTGTTTACAGATTGTTACGAATCCATTTTTCACGAAGCCGGTGATTTTCTTATTCCTAAAAATGAAGGTATAGTTGATGATAGCCATGTTAAAGCCGAGTTGGGTGAAGTGATTGTTGGAAAGAAAAAGGGAAGGGAAAACAGCGACGAGATCACGATCTTCAAATCGTTGGGCATCGCCGCAGAGGATATTTTTTCATGCTGGCATATCTATCAAAAGATTGAAAACGGTTAAATGTTTAAGTTACTCAAGACACCTTATTACCTTTGTAGAAAGCAACACTACAATAAAAAGCAACGCTACAATAAATGGCCTTATTATCTTACTCCGTTTAACTATCTCTATACAGAATCATTTTTTGAGATTATTTTTGACGATCTATGGCCAAAGAGTTACAGATCGATTTAAAGTTGGATGAGTTGAGTACGCGGCTGGAAGGAGAACTGTATCATGATCAAACCATGCGGATTCTGTATGCAACAGATGCATCGGCATATAGGGAAATGCCATTGGCTGTGGCCATTCCAAAAACTATTGATGATATAAAAAAACTCATTGCTTTTGCACGAGCCGAAAAGACGTCACTGATACCGAGGACTGCGGGAACTTCACTGGCCGGACAGGTTGTGGGAAACGGCATCATCGTTGATGTATCAAAGAATTTTACAAAGATCCTCGAACTAAATAAAGAAGAGAACTGGGTAAGGGTGCAACCCGGAGTTATCCGCGATGAACTGAATCTTTTCCTCAAGCCATACGGATTATTTTTTGGACCTGAAACATCAACGGCTAACCGGGCAATGATAGGAGGTATGGTTGGCAATAACTCCTGCGGTTCTAACTCGATTGTTTATCGAAGTACGCGCGAGCATTTATTGGAGGTAAAAGCATTGCTCAGCGATGGCTCAGAGGCCGAATTTAAAACATTGGCTATCGATGATTTTCATAAAAAATGTGAAACTGGCAATCTTGAGGGACATATTTATAAAGCCGTTCGAAGCCTGTTGAGTAATTATGAAAACCAGGTTGAGATAAGAAAAGAATTTCCAAAGAAATCGATTGAGAGAAGAAATACGGGTTATGCGATTGATGTTTTGCTTGAATCTGCGCCGTTCACCGCCGGGAAAGAAGATATTAATTTTTGCAAACTAATCGCAGGATCGGAGGGAACACTTGCGTTCATTACGGAAATAAAATTGAAGATAGTTCCGTTACCACCTAAGGAGGCTGGTTTACTCTGCGTTCATTTCAATAGTATTGATGAAGCGTTGCGCGCAAACATTATTGCCCTCCAACACAGGCCCACGGCCAGTGAATTGATCGATCATTACATACTCGAGTGTACAAAAGATAATATCGAGCAGCGCAAAAACCGGTTCTTTGTCCAGGGAGACCCGGGAGCCGTTTTGGTAATAGAGTTTTCAAAAGCGAATCGGGAAGAGATTGTCGAATTGGCAAAGC
>DASXOT010000332.1:0-5553 GCA_036494065.1 Chitinophagaceae bacterium | reverse complement strand
ACAGCATGACGTCCAAATCACGCTTCCACCAATCATGAAACCAAAGATGATAATCATCAGGATTATTTCCCACTTCCCAAATGTCAGTGAACTCATCAATTACAAGAAGACCAAGACGGTCACAAGCATCGAGAAACTGCTGTGACGGTGGATTATGACTTGTTCTAACGGCATTGAAGCCAAACGATTTCAAAAGCTCTGCTCGCCGCTCTTCGGCCCGATCTATTGTAGCCGAACCCAATGGGCCATTGTCGTGGTGCATGCAACCTCCTCGTAACCCGATGCTTTTTCCATTTAACAAAAGACCTTTTTCGGCACTTACTTCAATTGAACGAATTCCAAATTTCGTGACCACATGATCAACTATTTTATTATCGATAATAATATCGGATACTGCTTCATACAAATAAGGTGACCCCGGTGACCACAACGAAGGATGTAAAAGTTGAAAATCCTGGGTAAGCTCAGTTTTATCAGAAGAATTACCCAGCGTATTAGTAGCAACCGTGCGGTTGTTGGCGTCCACTATTTTTGTGCGAAGTCTTGGCGATGCTATGGTGCCGGCCCGAACAATTTCGGTATTGACGGATATAGTTGCGGAATTTATTGACAATTTTGGTGTCGTGATATACACTCCCCATTGCTCAATATGAACGGGATTCGCAATAGTCAGCCATACGTGACGGTAAATTCCGGAACCGCTATACCATCGTGTATTCTTTCCTTCATTGCGTACCCGCACGGCAATGATGTTGTCTTCCCCATTCTTTTTCAACCACTGCGTTATGTCATAATAGAATGGAGTATAACCATACGGATGATTGCCCAGTCGATGTTCATTAATCCAAACATCCGCATTCATATAGATTCCGTCAAAGCAAATTGAAACTTGTTTGTCATTTATATTGGTCAACTTAAAATGCTTACGATACCAACCAGTACCTCCGACAGTATAGCCTGTAGCGGTTGTGCCAATACTTTTTGTGGTAAAAGGACCGATCACCGAATCAGATTGACCGGGAAGATCTTCAATACTCCAATCGTGAGGAAGATCGAGTGTACGCCAATCGCCGTCTTTGAAGTCCTGTTTTTCGCCACCTGCCATTTCGCCCCTAAAAAACTTCCATGATGAATCAAATAATGCCTGGGTTCGCTGAGCAGAGGCCAACAAATACGAGAAGATCGATAAAAACAACAATAAGGGTATTTTTTTCATATTGGCATTTTGCTTAACGAAAATAAAGCTTATTGATCAACGGTTGCTCAAAGAGCCATTGACTGTTAAATGGAAACGTTTTAGTTCTGGCCGACAATAATTCCTATTGATCGAATTAACTTTTCACCACGAATCGTCGGTTAATTAACGACGATTGTATAATCAGGGACGCGCAAGTTCTACTTTAACATTTTTGTTCAGAATTCCAATTTATTTTTAGATGTGCTAAAATTACTGCTCACATTTTTTCTGATCATAGCCGGCTTTTCTTCCTTTGCACAGGTTTCGGATATTATCTCCGTGAAGAAAAAGAATGGTCGTACCGTCAAAAGCTTTTATGAAGGCGTACGGATACTTTATCAAACAAAATATGGTGATTATATAGAGGGCCCGATTGAAAAAATTTACCATGATACTGTTTTCATACGAATGTACATGGTACAGAAAGGGCTTAGCCAATTCGGTTCTTATGTGTTCGACACATTGAATAGCTACCTGGTCAAAACAAATTATAAGGATATTAAGCGTGTCAGTGTTTACCGACGCGGATCGAATAGAGAGAAACTTGGCGATCTTATGATGATTGGCGGCGCCGGTTATGCGGCTCTAAACTTAATAAATGGTTCACTTTTCAGCCTGCCGATCACAGACAAGAAAAATCTGAGAACTCTCGGCATTTCCCTTTCTGCCGTTGCCATCGGCTTTTTAAATAATAAATTATTTGCTTCCAACCCCTACAGCCGGAGAAAAGATCAAGTAATATATATTTCCCTGCAGCGATAAACGCCTTCACGATTGCGGGCTTTATGAAGTATATGATCAGCATTAGCATACAACGTCATCTGGACAGTATGAGCTCTTTCAAGATCAGCGTCATTAACAGCTTTTTGAAATTCCTACTTGCAACCAATATATCCCAAACCCTGGTGGTAGTTGAAATAACGCCATTGGCATGCAGATGATATTTTGGAGTGTTGAAGCCGGGAATAAATTTATATATCATTCAACTAATCGGGCGAACAAATATTTAGGGGCATAACTGAACGAATCGGAGTTGCCTTTAAATCGATCGACCTTTTTAACACATAGGTCACATAAGAAACACAAAGACTATATTCATAGTAATGGAAAGGTTCTATGGGTAACTACCAACTATGTGCCTACGTATTAAAACTAATCGAGGTGAAACTTTTTTAGCGGCAATCAGAAATTATATTTCAGCAACCGCAACATGTTCCTGAACTGTGGAAAGACTGAAAACGAACGCAAAAATAACCGAAGCCGGAAGCCTAATTTCTTTGTGTAGGGAGATTTGAGCACAGATAACTCCGTGATGCGTTTTAGCCTGGGGTTCAATTTGTCCACTTCGGTGATATCATTGACTTCCCACTTATGCACAGCTCCTGTTGTATCATGCAATTTTTGCCGGCCAGACTTGATCGCAAATGAATTCATTACATCAAACAAAACCTGGCCTCGGGTAAAATGGCCGGTTATCCGTGTGAGCAACGTTTTTACTTCATCTTGCCCGAGATATTCGAAAACTCCTTCGGCAATGATTAAGGTTGGCCTTACATTGGGTATCTTATTCAGCCAGCTTGTTTCAAGTATGGAGGACCCAATCATTCGGTATCCTTCCCTTTCCGTATAAAAAGTTTTACGCAGTTCAATGACCTCAGGATAGTCAATGTCAAACCAGTCGACGGAAGAAGGTGGATTGATACGAACAATCCTGGTATCCAATCCACAACCAAGATATACGACCACTGCATTTTCGTACCTGGTGATGAACTCGTTTATCCATTCATCAAATTGCCGGGCACGAACAACTACCACACTATTTCCAAAACCTCTATATTTAGAAAGATTGTTCCTCACTTTTTGCACGAGATCATCAGCGGCCTGATCGTGCAAAATCGAACGTTTTGAGCGGTTGTCCATCGCCTTCGCATAGAGTGTGATGAACAGGGTTTCTTTTTCACCCGTCAAATGGATATTGTTGTTTGACTCCATATTTATTACTATTTAGAAAGAATAGGATTTAGCGACATAATTTATACCAACAATTAGGGGACTTAAATTGAATGTAATGCTGTCTTAATACCGACCCTCAATTACTGGAACAGTTTTAACGATCTCTGCATCTGAAGAAAATCATCATTTTTTCTGGGTGAAACCCTCATGGCTAAAATGATTACCCCTTAGATAAGGCAATGGTTTGTGTTTTCAAGAATGTGAATGGTCATTGGTACATGAATTACTACTGACGCTAACCCCGACTCACGTCTCACGCAGTCAATTGTCAATAGGTTATTGGCCACTTGTTATTACAAACAATGACAAATGACTACTGACTAACTCACGACTCGGAGCTCCTTACCATCCGATTCCATAATCTTCACCATTGTTGCTGCTGCCTCCCCAAAGTGTGCCGTGTTTCCAATCAAAATAAATGGCGTTGATCGGGCCGGAAGTTCGCTCGCCAAAACTCAATTTGTAACCCATTTGTTTTAATTCCTTTTTAGTAAAGTCTGGCGTATTCACATCAACTAAAATGTTGCCCGGTTTGGGTTTCCTGTCATCGGTCTTTGTTCCACCTAATGACAGCCACAGTTGATCAGTATTGATATTCGGTGCTTCAGTTGCTTCCTGCACCGTCATTCCAAATTCTACTATGTTCAGAAAAAACTGAAGGAGATTTTGATCCTGGGTATCGCCACCCTGTACGGCAAACGCGAGAAATGGTTTTCCATCTTTCATTGCAAGTGTTGGCGTGAGGGTGACCCGCGGGCGTTTGCCCGGTTCAACAACATTAAATGGATCAATAGAAGGATCCAGCACGAAACTTTGCATTCGTTGGCTCATTCCCACACCTGTATGACCTGCAATACAGGCAGGCACCCATCCACCACTTGGTGTTACACTCACCACCCACCCGTCTTTATCAGCTGCTTCTATGGAAGTAGTTCCCCGCCAAAGCTGATCCAAATAAGTCTCATCAACAGGTGCGGGATTGTAGGCAAACCCCCGTTGCTGTAAATAATTCATATAGGGATTTATCTTTCCTTCGAAAGGATAAGGATCGCCGGGGCCAATATTGGGATTATTTTTTCCCCAATCAATTAGCTTCGCTCTTTGTTTTGCATAGTCCTTTGACAATAATCCTTTGATGGGTTCTTCGGGTGCGAAATAGGGATCGCCATAGTAAAAATCGCGATCGGCAAAAGCAAGGCTCATGGTTTGATATAATGTGTGAATATATTTTGTAGAATTATATCCCATGTTTTTAAGATCAAAATTCTCAAGGATATTCAATGCCTGCAACATGGCAGGCCCCTGTGACCATTGCTGTAGTTTGTAAACATCAATTCCTTTGTAGTTTGTCATCAAAGGTTCTTCTTGTATGGGTTTCCATTTTGCCAGATCTTCCATCGTAATTAAACCACCTTGTTCCTGGCAACCTCTCACAAATTCTTTCGCAATATCCCCTTTGTAAAACCGATCATAGGCTGCGTAAATCGCTTCCTTCCTGTTCTTACCTTTTTTCAATGCGTCTTGCTCCGCATCAACCATCTTCCGGAGAGTTTGCAGAAGATCTGGTTGTTTAAAGACTTCGCCGGCTTCAGGTGCTTCCCATTGATTACCCTGGTGTGGTAAAAAAATTGCTTTGGAATAAGGCCATTGCTTAATGTAATCCTTATTTTTTTCGATGCTTATAGCCGTCTCCTGTTCCATTGGGTAGCCTTCGGCCATTTGCATTGCAGGGCCCAGCACCTGTTTCAAACTCATAGTGCCATATTCAGCGAGCATGAAGCAGAGTCCGCCCGGTGTACCGGGAGTTATCGCTGCCAGGGGTCCGTATTCGGGAGGATAGTTATATCCTTTATTTTTAAAAAAATCAACGGTTGCTCCTGTTGGAGCAATCCCCAACGCATTGATGGCAATAACTTTTTCCGTTTTCGGATTATAGATCAAGGCCTGTGTTTCTCCTCCCCAACTTAAAACATCCCACATAGTACAACCTGCTGCCAGCATTGCGCATGCAGCATCTATAGCATTGCCTCCTTGTGTAAAGATCATCGCGCCTGCGTTGGCAGAAAGAGGTTTGCCTGTGATAGCCATCCAATTCTTTGCGTGAAGGGGAGGCTTTTGCGTTTTTTGTGCCATGGTGAAAAGAGTTAGAAAAGAAAAAAAGATGGTCAAAGGGTTTCTTCTCATAAAAATAGTTTGTACTAAAGTTAGCTACGATAGATGACAACTGACAGTGGATAGCTGATGACTGAGATAAAAGATAAAAACTAATAGATAAAAGTTGTCAAAAAATTAAATAGATGATA
>DASXOT010000331.1:0-1710 GCA_036494065.1 Chitinophagaceae bacterium | reverse complement strand
TTAGGAATTACTCAGCCAGGCATTACAATTGTTTGTGGTGATAGCCACACTTCCACTCATGGTGCATTTGGCGCGATTGCATTTGGGATTGGCACAAGCGAAGTAGAAATGGTGCTGGCCACGCAATGTCTTCTCCAAACGCGTCCCAAATTGATGCGAATAGATGTGGATGGAATACTGCAAAAAGGAGTCGTTAGCAAAGACATTATTCTCTATATCATCGCTCAAATTTCTGCAAGCGGAGCTACTGGTTATTTTGTCGAATATGCTGGCTCCGCTATTCGCGGACTTTCTATGGAAGCAAGAATGACTATCTGTAACATGAGTATTGAAATGGGAGCACGAGGTGGGATGATTGCCCCGGATGAGACAACGTTCGACTATCTTAAAGGAAGAAAGTTTGCGCCGCAGGGTGCTGAATGGGATCAAAAGTTAGCGGATTGGCAAGAGTTGTATTCTGATCCCGATGCAAAATTTGATAGAGAGATTTTTATTAAAGCGACAGATATAGAACCCATGATTACATATGGCACCAATCCGGGAATGGGCGTAGCTATTACTGGCCATGTTCCTGCTTTGAATGAAATTGACGAAAAGGAAAAAGCTTCCTTCGAGAAATCCATTAATTACATGGGTCTTCAGCCAGGTGTAAATATAAAAGGCAAAAAAGTGGATTATGTTTTTATCGGCAGTTGTACAAACTCAAGGATTGAGGATTTGCGAATGGTTGCTCGTTTTGTAAAAGGAAAAAGAAAAGCCAATGATGTGCAGGTATGGATCGTTCCTGGAAGTAAACAGGTAGAAAAGCAGGCAATTGAAGAAGGAATCGACAAAATTTTTGAGGAAGCCGGATTTCAACTGAGACAGCCGGGATGTTCGGCCTGTCTTGGAATGAATGAAGATAAAATTCCTGCGGGTAAATATTGTATTAGCACCAGCAATCGAAATTTCGAAGGGAGACAGGGGCCCAATTCAAGAACATTTTTAGCTAGTCCTCTGACGGCGGCCGCCGCCGCCATTACCGGCGAAGTAACCGATGTGAGAGAACTGTTAGAAAATTGAAATTTTATGCCTGAATTAAAATGGGATACAAGTCTGTATAATCAACAACACAATTTTGTTTATAAGTATGGCGAAGATGTGTTGAAGTGGCTTGATCCTCATGAAGGCGAAAAAATATTGGATGTAGGCTGTGGAACGGGCCAGCTGACCAACAAGATCAGTAACTCCGGAGCCATTGTTACTGGCATTGATGCTTCAGCGGAAATGATCGAGAAGGCGCAGGAGAATTATGACGACATTAAGTTCTTTGTAAGAGATGCGACTAATTTTTCTTTGAGTGAAAAATTTGATGCTGTTTTTTCCAACGCGACAATGCATTGGATCAATAAACAAAAGGCGGCGCTTCAATGCATTTATAACGTTTTGAAAAAAGGTGGAAGATTTGTTTTTGAGATGGGAGGCAAGCACAATATTGAAAGCATTCACAATGCAATCAGGAATGCAATGAGCGAAGACGGGTTGAGCGACAGGATACCTGGCGAGTTAAACTATTTTCCTTCAGTGGCAGAACAATGTAGCTTGCTTGAACAGGTTGGATTCACCGTTGCAGATGTGGCCTATTTTAAAAGACCAACGAAACTGGAAGGTGAAGAGGGCATGAAATTATGGATCGCCCAGTTCTGTGGCTTTTTCTTTGAAAACATTTCA
>DASXOT010000330.1:0-6493 GCA_036494065.1 Chitinophagaceae bacterium | reverse complement strand
CTATCGCAAATGGGATTCAGAATACACATTCCATTACTATTCCAGCCAATGCCGCTCAACTGAAGGTAATGTTATACTGGCACGACCCCCCTGCATCATTATTATCAACTCAAACATTGGTAAATGATCTTGACCTGACTGTACAAACTCCTTTGGCAACAACAGTATTTCCAAAAATTCTTGATACAATTCCTTCCCATATAACTAATACGTGCACAGAAGGACCGGACCATATCAACAATATTGAACAGGTGATTATAAATAATCCTGCGGCAGGATCTTATACAATTAACGTCAATGGAACTTCTATAACACAAAACTCCCCCCAGGAATATTTCGTCGCTTACGATATTGTCCCTGATAGTACAACACTTAGCTTTCCAATTGGTGGAGAAAGTTTTTCTACTACTGATTCCGCCTTGATACAGTGGGATGCATTTGGCAATACTGCTACATTCAAGCTGGAATATTCTGTAGATGATGGCGCCACGTGGACTACCATCAACAACTCTATTGCCGGTAACCTCCGACAGCTTGCCTGGTTTTTACCCGATACTGCGACCAACAAAGCGAAAATAAGGCTGACCAATAATGTAACCGGCGATATGAGCACAAGCAATGATTTTACGATTCTGGGTTGGCCAGTTGTAAATCTCTCAAGCACGCAGTGTGAAGGATATATCAACATCAATTGGGTTAGCATACCTCATGCAACCGATTATGAAGTATTTATGTTGCGAGGGAATGATATGCAGTCTATCGCGATTACCACAGACACCAGTTATACTTTTACTGGCTTGTCAAAAGATTCTACCTACTGGGTAGCCGTGCGGGCGCGCTTAAATGGAAACCCCGGAAGGAGATCAGTGGCCATTTCCCGTCAACCGAATACCGGGACGTGCAGTGGGACTATTTCTGATAATGACCTCAAGGCTGATTCGATCATAGCTCCCCTAACAGGCAGAAAGTTTACTTCTTCAGAACTTGGAAATGCAGTACAGATTAAAGTCAGAATTAAAAACCTGGATGATGCACCAATTGGCAATTATGATGTCAAATATTCTGTGAATGGAGGAGGATGGGTAAGTGAACATGTTACCGCTTCACTCAATGGAGGTGATACCTTGACTCATATATTCAGCGCGACTTATGATTTCTCGGCGGTTGGGACTTATACCATAACTGCGGTAGTTGATTATGGATCCGATACCGTCAAAACAAACGACACGATGGCTGTCGTTATTAAACAACTCGATAACCAACCAATTGATCTTACATCGCAGTTTGTAGAAAACTTTGATGGAGCACCTCAGCAGGAATTCAAAACGGCGCAAATGGGTTTGACTGGTCTCGATCGTTTTGATTTTAGCAATTCTTCTATTTATGGGCGCTTGCGCAGCTTTGTCAATACGGGTATCGCCCACTCAGGTAGTAATGCAGTTACACTTGATGTAGATCGGTATATCTATCCTTCAACTAATATCAATTACCTGTATGGTACATTTAATCTTTCCAACTATAATCAAAATACCGATGACATAAGATTGGATTTTTATTATAATAATCATGGTCAGCCCCCCGGGAGTGCCAATTCAGTTTGGGTAAGAGGCAGTGAGACTTTACCATGGGTGAAGGCGTACGATCTATTTGCAAACCAAAATAATCCCGGTATTTATAAAAAAACGACAAGTCTTGAAGTATCGGATTTGCTAAGTGCCGCAGGCCAAAATTTTACTCCTTCTTTTCAAATACGCTGGGGACAATATGGCTATCTGCCCGCCGCTGACCCGCAGGATGCAGGCGGTTACAGTTTTGATGACATTCATTTATACAAGGTGGTCGATGACATACAGATGATCAGCATCGACACACCGATAGTAAACAGTTGCGGATTGAACGGAACTACTCCCATTAAAGTTTCTGTTCGCAACAGTGTAAACACAACTGTTACATCTATTCCTGTTAAATATACTGTCGATGGTGGTCCTGTTGTTGTTGATACTATACCGTCCATTAATGGTAATGCCACCTTTCAGTTTACTTTTAGCAGTACAGCCAACCTGTCCGCGCTGGGTTCTCATACTATACAGGTTTGGGTTGACTACCCCACTGATACCTATCGCACAAACGACACAGCAAGCACCACATTGGTAAATTCTACCGTTATTAGTTCATTTCCTTACCTGGAGAATTTCGAAACCAGCAATGGATCGTGGTATGCCGGTGGTACCAATTCTTCATGGGAGTACGGAACTCCTGCTTCGAACAAAATCAATTCAGCAGCGAGTGGTAGTAAAGCATGGAAAACAAGATTGGCTGGAAATTATAATGATCTTGAACTTTCCTACCTGTATTCACCCTGCTTTGACATTAGCGGTATGACAAATCCTACATTAAGTTTAAGCCTTGCACTTGATCTTGAAGATTGCGGCAGCAGCCTGTGCGATGGCGCCTGGATCGAATATTCGGCGGATGGTTTAACATGGACGAAACTCGGATCATTTGGAAGTGGTACAAATTGGTATAATAAAAATTATTCCGGCGACCAGTTATGGAATATCCAGGGTTATACATGGTGGCATGTTGCCACTTCTGCTTTGCCAACAGGCCTTTCAAGATTGCGTTTGCGAATCGTTATGAACTCTGACCAGGGTGTGAACAGGGAAGGGGTGGCAATAGATGACATACATATTTATGACAATACCATGGGCATTTACACAAGTGCTTCGCTGGCATCGCCAATCAATCAAATAATTTCCGGCGGTACTTCCTGGATCAATTTTACATCGGGTGGAAAATTAGTCGCTTCTGTTCAGCCCAATAACCAAAACATGGGTAGCACAAATGCACAAGTTTTTATAAATACCGGTGCTGTGCGTTACACGGCCAATCAATATTATCATAACAGGAATATAACCATTATACCTTCGAACACGCTTACTGACTCAGCTTTGGTTCGCTTTTATTTCCTCGACGCCGAAAGTGAAGCTTTAATAAATGCGACCAGTTGTCCTACTTGCAGCAAACCGTCAAGCGCTTACCAACTAGGCGTTACAAAATTTACATATCCGGCCAATCGTGCTATCGAGGATGGCACATTGGCAAATGATTTTGCGGGAAGTTGGTTGTTCATTACTTCACCCAACGTGACTAAAGTGCCATTTGACAAAGGATATTATGCAGAATTTAAGGTCAAAGATTTCTCTGAATTCTGGTTAAATAATGGCGGTCTCACGGGTTTAATACCGCTTCCGCTTAAACTAATATCTTTCGAAGCATACAAACAAGCCAACGATGACGTGTTAGTTGAATGGAAAGTAGACGATGAAACAAATATGGATCGTTACGAGATCGAGGTGGCCAGGGGTTCAAAAGATTATCAATCGAATAATTTCGCCAGGATTGGGCAACTTGCTGCCCGTAACTCGTCTGCTTCAGAGGACTATACTTTTACAGATGCTGAAAGCAATAAATCGGGGGTGCGTTATTATCGATTAAAAATTATTTCCAGTGACGGCAGTTTCCATTATTCGGAGATCAGGCCAGTGGTGTTTAATAGCGAAGTAACCTGGCAGATTTATCCCAACCCTTCAAATGGAATTTTCAATCTTCTTTTCCAGGAGGCTCCTGGTGAGGTGATAACCGTGAAAGTTTATAACGTCAAAGGACAAGTTGTAAAGCAGATTCAAACGGCTGCTACGGGATTTGCGCAAAAAATAATTGTTGATCTTCAACGAAATCAATATGCTTCAGGGATGTATATGATCACGGTCCAGGGAACGGACAGCAGGTCATTCAAAGTCGTAAAACAATGAGGGCATTTAAATGACGAAAGGTGCCACTCAGCACCTCTTATACAAAAATTGCAAATTATTTGATTACCAACCTTGCTTGGCAATACCAGCCGTGATAGCTGCCATTGCTTTTTCTTCATTTACCAGAGTGGTTAATTTATTTCCTTTTCCATCGTGTCCCTGGACCATGTAAGCACCTTTAGCCGTTTTGGTGATAACTGCGTCAAGAATTGGAACTCCCTTTTCCTTAGTTTTTACATTGTAGGCTGTTAGCTGAACGTCTGCCATGATCAATTTTTTTTCGATTAGTAATAACTGAAATTAGCGATTTTGCCCATCTTGAGCGAGAGAAAGTTTTTAACAATAGTAAATCCCTAACGTGCAAAAGACTATAAGTTATACTTTTGTTTACTATACATCCAGCTTTGCATACCGGGCGTGACTTTCAATAAAATCTCTGCGCGGGGCCACTTCATCGCCCATTAGCATGCTAAAAACCCTGTCTGCCTCGGCGGCACTTTCTATGGTCACCATTTTCAGTGTTCGCGTATTAGGGTTCATTGTAGTTTCCCAGAGTTGATCGGCGTTCATTTCTCCTAATCCTTTGTATCGCTGCACATTGACGGAATCATCTTTTCCTGCGCCAATTCGTTCTACAGATGATTTCCGCTGCTCTTCATTCCATGCATAGGCTTGTTCTTTTCCCTTCTTTACAAGATAAAGAGGGGGTTGAGCAATGTACACATGGCCTTGTTCAACGAGCTCTTTCATGTAACGATAAATAAACGTAAGGATCAGTGTTGCAATGTGACTTCCATCTACATCAGCATCGGTCATGATGATGAGCTTATGATAACGAAGCTTGTTTAGATTTAATGCCTTTGGATCTTCTGGTGTCCCTACTGTTACTCCCAACGCCGTATACATATTCCTGATCTCGTCGTTCTCATAAATCTTGTGCTCCATAGCTTTTTCAACGTTCAGGATTTTGCCGCGTAACGGGAGAATGGCCTGGAAACTGCGGTCACGGCCTTGTTTGGCTGTACCGCCGGCACTATCACCTTCAACTAAAAACAGCTCACAACGTTTAGGATCACGATCCGAACAATCAGCAAGCTTACCTGGCAGGCCTCCGCCACTTAAAACAGACTTGCGCTGCACCAGTTCTCTTGCTTTTCTGGCGGCGGCCCTGGCCTGCGCGGCAAGGATCACCTTATTGATAATATTCTTAGCCTCTCTTGGGTTTTCTTCAAGGTGCGCTTCCAGGACCTTGGAAACAGTTGAATCCACTACTCCCATTACCTCACTGTTGCCCAATTTGGTTTTTGTTTGTCCTTCGAATTGTGGCTCCGGAACTTTTACAGAAATAATGGCGCTTAGACCTTCACGAAAATCATCGCCTTCAATTTCAACTTTTGCCTTTTCAAACAAGGCTTGTTTATCACCGTAACTTTTAAAGACCCTTGTCAATGCGCGTCGGAATCCAGAAACATGTGTTCCGCCTTCTACTGTGTTAATATTATTTACGTAAGAATAAATATGTTCACTGAAACTATCATTATAGGTAAGCGCCACTTCTACGGAAACATTTGTCAGTTCATCTCTTCCTTCAACGAAAATGATTTTGGGGATCAGTGGATTCCGGCCTGCATTTGCATCCAGCATTTCAACAAATTCCACAATGCCACCTTCACTATAAAAAGTTTTCGAGTAAACAATATTGGTATCGTCTTTTTCCCTCAGATCAGTTAAAGTAATTCGAACACCTTTGTTCAAAAACGAAAGTTCCCGAAGCCTTGCTTCCAGGATATCTTTTTTAAAAACCGTGATTGTAAAAATTGAATCGTCTGGCCAAAAATGAATGGTGGTACCTGTTTGCTCGCTTTCTCCAATTGATCTTACGTCGTATTCGGGTACGCCAATTCTATATTCCTGCTCAAATATTTTCCCTTCGCGATAAACCAATACATGCAATTTCTTGCTCAAAGCATTTACGCAACTTACACCTACTCCGTGTAAACCACCTGAAACTTTATAAGAACCTTTGTCGAATTTCCCACCCGCGTGCAACACCGTCATTACAACTTCCAGTGCACTCCTCTTTTCTTTCGCCATCATGCCGGTTGGAATTCCACGCCCATCATCCTGCACTGAAATGGAATTGTCTTCGTGTATATAAACTAAAATGTTTTTACAATAACCAGCCAACGCTTCATCAATGGAATTGTCCACTACTTCATATACAAGATGGTGCAATCCTTTTTCGCTGGTATCTCCGATATACATGGCGGGGCGCCTTCGCACTGCTTCCAAACCCTCTAAAACCTGGATACTTTCTGCACCATAACCATTGGTGGCCTGTAATTTTTCTTCTTTAATTTCTACATTCATAAAGGGGGGAAAATCTCTTCTTTTTTATGGAAAAAATATGACCTGCAAATGTACGAAATATAAAGGGGTTACGAGGTTTAATAAAGGAGAATTATCCAGTTTTTTTTGATCAATTTTTTAACGATTTTTTACGCACAAAAAAAGCCGGACAATCTTCCGGCCAATCAGTGTATTTATCGCTTGCGGGCTATCTTTTTACAATCTGTGCGACCATCAGTGCTTCAGTACAGATCCTTCCATTGACATATACAGTTCCCTTCATTTCCACTATGCCACGACGAATAGGTGACACCAACTCCATTTTTAAC
>DASXOT010000329.1:0-2282 GCA_036494065.1 Chitinophagaceae bacterium | reverse complement strand
AAATGATAAGAATCCTGTCATCCGGTTCAAAACTACCGAGATAAACACCTTTCTCTTCCGCGGTCAATCTACCAAACTTCTCATCAAACCAGAGTTTACGGCCACTTAGAGTCGCCTTGCCTGCTTCTTTAAATTTTACCGACTTGATTGCATATTTTGTAACCTGGTTTCCCATGCTACTGCGACCTTTGATGCCAAGTTCTTCAAAATAGAAATCAAATTCCTTGATGCGTGCCGGGCTGTTAGGACTTAGAACGATCTTTACTACTTCCGCCTCACCATTAGGATTGACAGTTAAATAATGCACCCTGCTTTTTTCATCGCCTTTTGTAAGATCATATTCCTTATCGCGGGTAATGCCGGTAACATTGAACCGTTTTGCATAGCTCAAGCCGCCTTTTCCATCAGCATAGATCATATTGTAGGTAGTGCGTTCATCATTTTTTTGAAAAACAGCAGCATGTAAAATATCTTTTCCAATAAAAACCTTATCCTGCACCTTCACCACCTTCATGATGCCCCGCTTGGTAAAAGCAATGATATCGTCGAGATCGGAAACCTCCATTAAAAATTCATCTTTCTTCAATCCAGTACCCATAAACCCTTCTTCGCGGTTGATGTATAGTCTTGTATTTGCGATCGCGACGTTCTTGGCTTCAATGATCTCGAATTGTTTTATTTCCGTTTTCCTTTCCTTGCCTTTTCCGTATTTTTTTAAAAGAGTTTCGAAATAAGTCACGGCAAAATCCACCAGATTGCTCAGATCATGTTTTACCTGTTTGATCTCCGCTTCGAGTGCTTTTATTTGCGTATCGAGTTCTTCAATGTCCAGCTTGTATATCCTTCTGACAGGTTTTTCGGTAAGCTTAATGATATCTTCCCGTGTAACATCTCTTTTCAGTTGCTTACGAAAAGGAACAAAAGCTTTTGCAATTGCTTCCAACACCTTATCCCACGTCTCGTGTTTTTTCTCCAGTTCTTTGTATATCTTTTCTTCAAAGAATATTTTTTCGAGAGAAGTGTAGTGCAATTTCTCCTGCAATTCCTTTAATTTGATCTTTAGCTCCTGCTCGAGAAGGTCTTTGGTTTTGTCAACTGAGAGTTTCAGCAGATCAATGACAGTAAGGAACTGCGGCTTTTCTTCGACAATTACGCAGGCATTCGGTGAAATGGATACTTCACAATCAGTAAACTTATACAGCGCATCAATCGTGATATCAGGAGAAATGCCCTGCGCAAGATCAACTTGTATCTCGACGTCTGCAGCCGTATTATCCGTTACTTTTTTGATTTTTATTTTTCCCTGGTCATTCGCTTTGACGATCGATTCCATCAATTGAGTAGTGGTCACCCCATAAGGAACGCTCCTGATAGCCAGCGTTTTTTTATCAAGTTCCTCGATGTGTGCTCTTACTTTGACTTTGCCACCCCGCTTGCCTTGTCCATAATCGGTGATATCGATCATGCCTCCTGTTAGGAAGTCGGGATACAATTCAAACCTTTTGCCTCGTAAATATTTGATCGCCGAATCAATCAGTTCATTGAAATTGTGAGGAAGTATTTTCGTCGAAAGCCCCACAGCGATCCCATCGGCGCCGTGTGCAAGCAACAGTGGAAATTTCATAGGAAGCGTTACCGGTTCATTTTTTCTTCCATCGTAGCTCAACTGCCACTCGGTTGTCTTAGCATTGAAGGCCACTTCAAGGGCGAACTTGCTCAGCCGGCCTTCGATATAACGCGCCGCTGCAGCTTCATCACCTGTTCTTACGTCACCCCAATTGCCTTGCGTCTCGATCAAAAGATCCTTTTGGCCCATATTTACCAGCGCGTCACCAATGCTCGCGTCTCCATGCGGATGATATTGCATAGTTTGACCGATAATGTTGGCTACTTTATTGAAACGCCCGTCATCCATTTCTTTCATAGCATGGAGAATGCGGCGTTGCACGGGCTTCAAACCATCTTCCACTGCAGGAACAGCGCGTTCCAGGATAACATAGGAAGCGTAATCTAAAAACCAGTTTTTATACTGGCCATGAAGACCTGTTCCATTCTGAGAAACATCTATGCTTTTTGATTTGGCCATGGTGACACAATGCTTGAGGTGTTAATTGGATATTGAAATAGTTAAATGAAAAATTTATTTTTTTCCGATCATCCCCAAATGGGTGAAATTAAATCCCTGTTTCAGTTTTAATCCGTAGCCCAGTGCTCTATCCAGCGACGAATGACCAAACAAAATGATCCCAATGATCTGTATCCACTCATTTTTTAAAATAAAA
>DASXOT010000328.1:0-3687 GCA_036494065.1 Chitinophagaceae bacterium | reverse complement strand
ATCCGCGACTTGGGATCATCTCCCTCGTAAATACCTGGCTCCCTGCAAATAGTTTTACTTTACTCCCAATTGCAAAGGTGTTCTTACCTCTTCCTTTCAGAAGAATGCCGATATAATTATTGTGGTTAAGTTCGCGCGAATTGTTTTTATAAATAAATGCCGGTTGATTTTCATTATTCACGATCAAATCAAGATCGCCATCATTGTCCAGGTCGCCGTATGCCGCCCCATTTGAAAAGCTGGGCTGTGTAAATCCCCACTCAGTTCCTATATCTGTGAATTTCAGGTTTCCATTGTTACGAAATGCTTTATTAGGAATAGGTGTTCTTGGAATTTGTTTTAACAACTGATCAATTTCCTCTTTTTTTCCACTCAATACCATTTTATGATAGGCTTCATCCGCGAAGAAATTCATGAAATCCAGGTTGGTCACATCTCGGTTTACTCCATTGCAAACATAGACATCATTCCAACCATCGTTGTCCATATCAAACATCAAAGCCCCCCAGCTCCAGTCCGTGGATGCGACGCCGCTATAGTTTGCAATATCACGAAACATTCCACTTTTGTTATTTAACTGCAAACAATTTTGTGTGTATTGGTAATAAAATCCGGCCTTCAGTTTTGCATTGAAAAGATCAATATTATCAAAAGCTCCTGTAGTCTTTAACCTATAGTCGTTCACCGGCAACATGTCGGTGGTAAAAATATCCGGGTAGCCATCATTATTTATGTCGGCAATATCCGCGCCCATGGATGAAAAGCTTGTGTGCTGCATCCAGGTTTCCATTTCATCTTTAAAGGTTCCATTTTTTTGATTGATGTATAAGTAATCTCTTTCGTAAGAATCATTGGAAACAAAAACATCCGGATATCCATCGCCATTTATATCACCAACTGAAACGCCCAATCCAAAACTGATCAATGAGCCGTGAATGCCCGCCTCTTTTGTCACTTCGGTGAAATGGCCATTGTCATTTCTGAACAAATGATCTCCGCCTCCTTTCAAAAAACCGGCTACAGGCCAATCTTTTTCAGGCAAATCCCGGCGATTGGAGAACTGCAATTGGTTGACGGGTATGGGACTATTGTTGATCATAAAGCAGTCCAGATCTCCGTCCATATCATAATCAAAAAAAGAAACCTGGGTAGTGTAAGCTGAAATGTCTAAACCGTATTTAGCTGCTGACTCGGTAAAGGTGAGATCATGATTGTTGATGTAAAGTTTATTCTTCCTGTTACCCGTACCCATATGGCCGGATGAGCATACATAAATATCCAGCCATCCGTCGCCGTTTACATCAGCAAATACAACGCCTGTATTCCACTTATCGTCTTTGATAATGCCAGCTTTATCGCTTATATCTTCAAATTTGAAATTGCCTTTATTAAGATATAGTTTATTAGCGCCTCTGTTAGAGGTTAAAAAAACATCAGGCAACCCATCATTGTTGATATCGCCAATTGCAACGCCACCGCCGTTGTAAAAATTTCGGAAAAGGAAACTATTCTCGAGGCTGTCATCCTCTACGGTATTCTGAAAATCAATACCGGAGTTTTCAACCAATTGAAATAATGAATTGTTTTGCTTTTTGCTGTTGCAGGAAAAGAAAAGAATCAAAACCACCACGGCAATAATCACTAAACGCATTTGATTAACGTTAACGGCAACCAATTTAAATTAAAGTAGGGAGCAAAGATATTGATCTTTGCCGCCCTCTCGCATATCCTGCTCTTGCTCTCATTCATTTGAGCTTAAGTTTTTCAGTAATATACTTCGTGATACTTGCTTTTATGGCGCACAAAAAGAAAGGTCATTCAAAGATGACCTTTCGCAATTTATAATAAAATAAGTAATCCTTAGTAACCCGGGTTCTGTTTTAAGTTAGGATTAGCAACTAACTGTGTCGAGGGAATCGGGAATAAGAGATATTTAGGATCGTCTGTAGTTTTCAAAGCCCATGGCTGCAAGAATACGCCAAAGCGAATTAAATCTTCCCTGCGCCAGCTTTCCCAATACATTTCTTTTTGTCTTTCCGATAACAACGTAGTCTCATCGTATAGGTTTGATGTATTCACCAGCGACAATGTTGCAAGCGGATCGGCTTTTCTGGCTACCCTCAGCTGATTCACTATAGTTAGGGCAGATGTCGCATCACCAGTACGTAATTCTGCTTCCGCGATCATCAAAAGAACATCCGCGTATCTAAATATCTGCAGCTGGTTCCCTTGTTGACCACCGTTATAATTTTCAAGGTCGGGAGCATATTTGATAATTCTTACGCCATCACCTTCCAATGTTTGTGGGTCAGGCTCAACCAAGCTCACGTTCAAATTAAACATGAGCGGATTACCATTGCGGTCAACGCGATTGGCACCATGTTCATCAAGCTGCTGACCTTCCAAAAGGCCCACCTTGATCCCGGATCCATTTGTTGTTCCCGGGTAGTACACATTTCCTAATCTCATCGTATCGGAGGCTCCAAAAGAATTATAAAAGTCAGCGACCGTGCTGAAACCGTTCCAACCTGCACCTCCATACGGTCCAATTACTGGTTGACCAGGACCAGGAGGCGGATGTCCAAAAGAATTATAGTGCAACGCCATCATCCACCGGGCATCAGATCCAGCGCTATTTATACCACTTACTTGTGGAACCCCCGGCCGATTAGGAAAAGCAAAAATGGCTTCCTTACCTGGGCCATAGCCATAACTCGAATCATATCCACCATTGTTAGGACCAAAGTTGTCAAAGTAGTATGGTGTAAGGCTATATTTCCCAGTCGCTATGATCGCATTACCTAAGGCGATTACCTGCGCCATGTCGCCTGCATCCGCTGCGGCGGGCGCCTGCCTATTCAAGAATGATTGTTTATTCAACAGCAGCTTCATCAGCAAGAACCTGGCAGCATCCGGGCTTGCTTTGTTGGGGTAATTCAGCTGGCCCGCAGGTCCATTATAGCTCAGTGTATTGATAACACCGGTAAGGTTGGTTGTCATAGTGTCAATGGCGTCCTGCGCCGGCATCACGGGTGCTGCATCGATTGAATTGTATTTTGCAACCGTTCTGTATGGAACCTGGCCGTATAAATTCAGGTAATAATATTGAGCGAGGCTTCTCAGGAAAATGGCCTGCGCCGCCTGGTCTGCACTCGGACTATTAGCGAGAACCGTAGTGGCATTACTTTCTATTTGGCCCAAATTAATAAATACGGTTAGTGCTTGCGTGTGTGTACCATCCCATGTATGGGCATGAAGTGTACGCCAAACACCGTTGTCATCCCAGTCACCACCCCTCGTAGGAACTAAGCATTCATCCGTGGTGGTTTCCTGCAACGAGAATATTTGGTCTTGGTTCGTGAATGGACCAAGCATCGCATTGTAGGTATTATTTAATAATGACTGCGGGTCCAGTCCTCCTCCACCGGATCCTCCCGGCGTGAGGGAATCATGAAGTTTAGTGTCCAATTTGGTACAGGCTCCCAACACAAACATTAATGTTAATATGACAAAGCCTTTATTCGATTTCATATTATTGCTTTTATAATTTCTTAAATGGTTTTTTAGAATAAACTGAAATTAGCCCCCAAACTGAACGTCCTGATCGATGGATAGCCAACATAGTCTAACCCTATTGAAGGAATCCCGGTGCTAAAGAAGTCAGTAGCTGTTACATTCACCTCAGGG
>DASXOT010000327.1:0-4335 GCA_036494065.1 Chitinophagaceae bacterium | reverse complement strand
AAAACAGCAAGACTTCACAAGATTGTTTTGTCAAATGGCGTCATTATGAATGTCGATTTATATAAGGACGCCAGGAAGCCATTTTTAAATCTAATAGCTATTAAACTAGACCGTTGATTTATGCTCTATATAGAGAGAGTTCGAACTTTACAAGCTTATGTATCAAAAATTGATAGCATGGTTGATTTGCGCTGCAGGAATATTTAGCTTTCTTCCTGTTTACTCCCAGATTCAATCCTGCCCGGTAAATATTAATTTCTCAAACAACGATATCTCGCTTTGGTCGGCTCAAACCGGCCTGGTCGGAAGCGGAATAAAAGCGTATCCTGCGCCTAACAATGGAGTATCTACTATTCCCGAATTTACTATTTCGACACCTGGCATAAAAGTAAATACAACCGGCGGTACTGATCCGTTCGGTGGATTCCCGATCATCCCCACCGTTAATGGTTATTCATATAACTATTCTGTTAAAATAGGCTCCACGGCAACATCTTTCGATCTCAATTCACCTTCATCTAACCCGGGCGGGTTCACGCGTTCAATTACATATATTATTAATGTCCCGGCGGGTTCGCCACTTGTCCCGTATACAATGACCTACGCTTATGCTATGGTATTAGAGAATGGAACGCACAACTCAAACGAGCAGCCGCTATTTAAAGCCACATTGAGTGTTGGCGGGGATGTTATTTTTTGTGCTTCACCACACTATTATCTGCCAACTTTTAACGACGCTAATAGCGGCAACGGATCGGGATCAACAGGCGCAACGCTCGATAGTGCTGCTGCTATTGCAAATGGATTTACCAACAGCCCGCTTGAGTTTCTTTCCCATGCAGGCACTACAAACGCTGGTCAATACCTCCGAGATGTATGGACGAAAGGTTGGACTGAAGTTACATTTGATCTTTCTCCCTATCGCGGGCAGCAGGTAACGCTGACATTTGAAGCTGATAACTGCGTGCCCGGTGCTCACTTCGCGTATGCTTATGTGGCACTCCGAAACAGTTGTGCGGGCCTGGAGATTAGTGGCCCACCCATCGCATGTGCGAATACGCCGACAGAATATTCAGTTCCTGCATTGGCAGGCGCCACCTACCATTGGACAGTACCTGTAGGCTGGACGGTCAATTCAGGAGATACTTCCAGCATTATTAATGTAACGCCAGGTTTGACCAGTGGGTTTATGGCAGTCGAGGAGAAAAACAGTTGTGCGGATCTCAGGGATACCGTTTCTGTTAGTACTAAACCGCCCACTGTCGCAGGTCGCACACTAAGCGACAATACTGTGTGTGCCGCCTCAAATACAACAACATTAAATTTAAATGGATCCGTTGGAAATGTATTGAACTGGTTATCCTCCACCGATGGCGGTGCCAATTGGAGTTCCGTTTCGGACACCACAACGGCATACACTGCACAAAATTTATTGACAACAACTCAATACAGGGCCTTGGTCCAGAATGGAAGTTCATGTAGCATCGATAGCAGTGAAGTAGCAACGATTATTGTCGATCCTAAAAGTGTTGGAGGAATCTTAACGCCCGCCAGTACCAATGTTTGCGCCGGACAAACATCTAATACCAATTTTTCTTTGACCGGAAGTATAGGCAGTATTATTAATTGGCAGCGATCAAACGATAACACAAACTGGATTGATTTTTCACCAGTGAAAAATGACTCAACATACAGCGTGAATGGAATTACTGCTGATATTCAATATCGCGTTGTGACGAAAAGCGGCGTATGTCCCGCAGATACAAGTTCTGTGGCCGCTGTCAATTTTATAAATGTTCCATTTCCGAGTGCGATCACTGATCCTGATTCGGCGAATATTTGTTTTGGGAAGACAATTCCATTAAATGCTACCATCAATATCGGCACAAATTATATATGGAGTCATGCCGGCTCATTGTCAGGTGAGGGAAATGGAGTTGTTAGTTCTATTCCTTTTGATATCCATGCGATAGGTTCGCCAACACAGACGACGGATTACGTTCTTACGATTAATAACACTGGTTGTCCTAACCCCTTACAGGATACGTTTCACGTAGTGGTATCGCCGCCGATCATTGTTTTCGCCGGAAACGACACAGCAGTAGTTGCCAATCAGCCTTTGCAATTGAATGCTACGGTCAATGATCCCACAGCGAATCAATTTAACTGGAGTCCCGCAACCGGTTTAAACTTCACTACCGTTCCCAATCCGGTAGCGATATTCAGTGCGGAACAGGTAGGCGGATCTGTTACTTATATTGTTCGTGCCACAAACACGGGTGGATGCTATGGAGAAGATACAATTACGGTAAAACTATTTAAGACAGGCCCGGACATTTTTGTTCCAAGTGGATTTACGCCTAATGGTGACGGTCGCAATGACATCCTTAAGCCCATATGCGTAGGAATTAAGCAATTAAACTTTTTCCGCGTTTACAATCGTTGGGGACAATTAGTATATAGCACAAGCTCAATCGGTATTGGTTGGGATGGCAATTTAAGCGGACAACCTCAATCCACGGGCAACTTTGTATATATAGCGCAGGGTGTTGATTATACAGGAAAAGTGATTTTCAAAAAAGGAAATGTCATGCTGATTCGCTGATGAAATAATTAGCGGATTAAGAGTATGGATGATTAGCCAGTCTATTTTTGCTTTTTTCTTCTTTATTTTTTTCAATAGAGGAGTATATCGCGGATCACTGCTCCAGTAAAACCTGGCCAACCTCATTTGTCGTTTTCTCCATTTGTATAGATAATAATTTCCGATCCATCGCGAAATGCCCATTCACAATTTTTGATGCCATGTGCCCTTTTATTTTGAGTTACTGCTTCGAAGTAGACGAGATCGTAGGTTTGATTCAATGACTTTTTAAAAACTACAAACTCAGCTTTCGATGTTTTCATTTCTTCTCCCGAAAAACTGGGCGTAAGGACCTGCCATAACCCGCCATTTAAATGAGCATTGGCTCCTAATAGCTCATATTGTATAGATTGAAGAGAAGAGCTTAAAAAAATAAGCCTTCCACTCACTTGGGGTGATCGACTGGTCATTTTGATGAGCTATGTAGGCATCGACGTAAAACTGTGCGAATATTTTTTCAAATCTTCGGACCAGATTTGTTTTAAGTGAATCTGTTGGCCCGAGCTGGTTTTCTATTGACTCAAGAAAATGAAAGTATAAGTTTCCAAAATAGCGTGCAGGCGAATTACTGTTTCCAATAGAACCCAGTTCATAGAGCTGTTTAAAAGGATATCGCGCATCCTGGCCCCTGGTTAATAAACAACGATTGACCGTTATGCAGATAAAAAGATATTTTTTCATCAATTATTTGGAAGAATAGATTCAGTTAGCTTCTTCAGTCCATTTATCTCTTTCATCGGGACTGAATTTCCAGGGCGCAAAATTATTTTCAATATTGCTGAACATGGCATTCCACTCCTGTGGTGCATTACTGTCTTCCATAACAAGTGAGCGGCGTAGCTCAAGAATGATTTCCAGGGGAGAAATGGAAACAGGGCACTCTTCTACGCAGGCAGTACAGGCCGTGCAGGCTCTCAACTCTTCCACCGTTATATAATTTAATAAATTTTTTCCATCGTTCTTGAATTCGCCGTTTTTGTCAATATTTTTTCCAACTTCTTCAGCGCGGTCCCGGGTATCCATCATAATTTTTCTAGGGGATAATAATTTGCCCGTGATATTGGCGGGGCAGGCTGCTGTACATCTGCCGCATTCGGTGCAACTATATGCATCCATCAGGTTTCTCCAGCTCAGATCAAATACATCTTTGGCTCCAAATTTCGAGGGCGGGTTTGCATCAGCTGGCGCAAGCTCTGGTTGTAAGGCATATATTACTTCTTTTTGAACAGCCGGCATGTTTATCATTTCACCCTTTGGTAACAGTCGTGTATAATAGGCGTTAGGGAAGGCGAATAAAATGTGCAAGTGTTTGGAATAGGGTAAATAATTCAAGAAGGCAAAAATACCAGTGATGTGAAGCCACCAACACGTACGTTCTGTGCTTATCAAAGTAGGGGTAGAGACATTTTGAAAATAAGAAGCAAGATTTCCTGAAAACAGAAAACCTCCCACATTGGCATAATGTTCATCACCGCGAAGCTGTAATGCCCGGTCGGCTGTATTCATCGTCAGGAATAATATCATTAGGATGATCTCGGTAATAAGTATGTAGTTAGCATCACTGCGGGGCCACCCATCAAGATCACGGCTAATAAATCGCTTTAATTTTAGAATGTTGCGACGAGCCAGGAAGATAATACAGGCTGTGAGTACCAGTACAGCCAACACCTCGAAGCCATCAATTAAGAAAG
>DASXOT010000326.1:0-2604 GCA_036494065.1 Chitinophagaceae bacterium | reverse complement strand
TTTGAGACAAAAGAGTGTCAGTAAGGGTCATCGATTTCTATGGTCGCAGAACTTTTTTGACAGCAATTCGTCTGTCACTAGTTTTCGAAGGAGAGATCAAGGAAGTATAGTTCGGGAGTTGTCACGAGGCGGATAGTGCTTGCAGAACGCATCATGAGTGCGATGCAAAGAGATTAACGCTGTAAAGGTGTGAAATGTTTTAAATTCCACAATAGGTGTTTTCACCCTAATCTTGCCGTTTTTTCAACAATTCGAAACTGTGTTTTCATCATTGTGATACGATTTTACTTTTGTATCACACCGAAACTTTTCTTGGCTTTCAGTTCACTAATTTGTGCTTTCAGTGACGTCAATTCCTCCACATTGAAATGTGCAGCGATCTTATCAAGGATACCTGCATACTGCGCAACGAGGGCTTTGCCGGGATCATTGATAAGTTCAAGTGAATTGAGCACATGATCGTAGTTCCCACTTCACACTTGAATATTTTCAACATTCCGAATCGAGACCGACTTTGATCATATCGAATAGTTGGAATGCAGAAAAATGTTGTAGCGGCTGGTGACCTTTTTCAACTACCAAGCCAGATAGAGCTTTCGGTCAGATTTTGGCATTGCGCAATATTAAAGACCTTGTAATATCGTTGACATCGAAGATGAGGAACGGAAAAGAAATGTTCCCTTATTACGAACATACGAAGTCATCATTAATGGAGTGCCCTTTGCCTTCCAATTAAACCCGAAGAATCAAAAGCTTTTATCATATTGCCGAAGACAATATCAATATGCCAAAGAAAAAGCTTTAGAATATGTGTCTCTCTTTCATGAACCTGTAACACAGTACAGGTCATAAAAAACGGTTGAACTGTCCTGGTATTGCTGAAATGGCAGAGTTGACTCCGGGACATATAGCCTGTGTTTTTCAATTTTCCTTACAAACTGAGGTTGAAAGTCACAGCGAAAGAAAAGTTAGTCACCCTTCAAATTCTAAACCATCGGAAACCTTCAGTATTGGAGCTGTGGACGCAAGCACGACACTGACAATCGATCCTTTAATGAACTTACTATATGAGGGAACCATCCAAAAAATAAACCCGTAAATCCGGGTTATTTTAACCACTTCCCGCCATAAATAATTTCTTACATTCAGCACGTGCTAGTAAAAACCTTTGGCAGTGCCGTTCATGGCGTTGAGGCCTTAACGATAACCATCGAAGTAAACTGGATGGCTACCAACATTGGCATCGTGCTCGTGGGTTTGCCAGACAATGCAGTAAAAGAAAGCTTGCAGCGGGTAGAAAGCACAATTAAATCAAACAGCTACCTGATGCCACGTACCCGCATCGTGGTAAACCTGGCTCCGGCTGATATCAAAAAAAGTGGAACGGCTTTCGATCTTCCTATCGCCATCGGCATTCTCGCGGCTTCCGAACAACTGGAAAATAAACACGCTATCAGCAAATATGTGATCATGGGTGAACTAAGTCTCGATGGAGAGCTTAGGTCGATTAAAGGCGCCCTCCCTATCGCTATCCAGGCCCGCAAAGAAGGTTTCAAAGGATTGATCGTTCCAAAAGCAAATGAACGTGAAGCCGGCATGGTCAATAATCTCGACGTCTATGGTGTAACACATATAAAGGAAGTGATTGATTTTTTCGAAAACGAAGAAGAGGGTTTGAAGCCTGTTGTTATTAATACGCGGGAAGAATTTTTTCAATCGCAGTCAGACTATGAATTTGATTTCAATGAAGTAAAAGGCCAGGAAAATATAAAACGTGCATTGGAGATCGCTGCCGCAGGCGGACATAATGCTATACTTATCGGACCACCAGGCGCCGGAAAAACCATGCTCGCAAAGCGATTGCCCACCATTCTTCCGCCACTGACTTTACCGGAAGCATTAGAGACCACAAAAATTCATTCTGTTGCGGGCAAGCTTCCTGAAAACTCAACATTGATCGCCAGGCGGCCTTTTCGTTCACCTCATCATACGATTAGCGACGTAGCTCTTGTCGGAGGTGGTGGCAATCCGCAACCGGGCGAAATTTCATTAGCACATAACGGCGTACTGTTTCTGGATGAATTGCCAGAATTCAAACGAGCGGTTTTAGAAGTAATGCGACAGCCAATGGAAGAAAGAAGAGTCACGATTTCAAGGGCAAAGATCGCGATTGATTTTCCTGCCTCATTCATGTTGATCGCTTCGATGAACCCCTGAATTGGTGTTGCCTTTTTCCGCTATTTTGATAAGAAAGGGGGGTGCGAGGGGAAGGAATATAGGCAAGAGAAATATGAATATCTGATTTTCCGATAGTTAATTTGTCAGTAATGACTTCGACAATGGTTCTCTTTTCTTCAAATGGTAACGTCGGCCAACGATCATAAAGGTTCTTTGCCTCTGTCAAAACGGTGTCAGCTGATAAATATTGAATCTTGAGAAAGTCAATTTCTGCTTCCAGTTCGGGTACCTGAATTTTGAGTTGCGCGAGGCGCTCATTTAACGGAGTGGAATATTCAGCAAATTGTTCCCGGGTCAATTCCTTATTTACCCTCAACTCTACAAATTCATGCAACTTCTTTTGTGCTTGCTCCTGCTGGGTAGTCT
>DASXOT010000325.1:0-3392 GCA_036494065.1 Chitinophagaceae bacterium | reverse complement strand
CCTGGCATTCTCCGTAGTTACCATTGTTCTTTCTATTATCGCAACAAGACCTACGATCACTTCTGGCCAGTTCAGCAAGGAAGACATTACGAACAAGAAAGTGAATTTATTATTCTTTGGAAATTTTTATAAGGCCTCCCTTGAAGATTATAACTGGGGCATGAGTATTATGATGCGCGACCCGGATTATTTATATGGTTCGTTAATCAAGGATGTCTATTATTTAGGCGTGGTATTGGCAAAGAAGTACAAATTGCTTCGCATTGCCTACAACATTTTCATGGTCGGCATTATTATATCAGTCATTGCCTTTAGCATAGCCGTATTTACCAAAAGCCCTGAAAGCACTACGATCATTACATCGCCGCATTCGAATCCGCTCTAAGATGAATTGGCATGATAATATCGTCATGCTGCCATAATCGTTTAAATTATGCGACCTGACAGGCCGATAGCGAGAGGATTTTCCGTGCTCAAACGGTATAAATTAAGAATGATCCTTATCGTGGGCTTGTCGTGGACAATTATCGACTCCCTTTTTTATTCGCTTCGACTTTCGGAACAACCTATCCCTACAAAATATTCATTGTTCCAGGAACGTACGACGCAGACAATTCTCTTAAGAGAAGTGAATGTCTTTTTCCTGAGCATGCTAATGGCGTATTTTTTGGTATTTTTTATGAGAAATTTTTTCAGGAGAGCCTCTTTCTGGATCAACCTGATCCTAAAAGCCTTTATTCTCATCCTCGCGGCATTTATCATCAATTTATTTATTCATTTCACTTATGCCACTTTAATAGCCAAACAAACTTTTCAGTATGCACTTGAAAGTTTTTACCGAAATACAGTTGAAACTCCATGGCTTATTCAAAAGATCCCGGAATGGATTATACTGTTTGTGCTTACGCAGCTTATTATAGAAATCAATGAAAAATATTCGCCCGGGGTTTTTGTTGACATTGTCCTGGGAAAATATGTTCAACCGCAAGATGAAAAAAGGATCATTATGTTCATTGACCTAAAAGACTCCACTTCGATCGCTGAAAAACTGGGCCATAAAGAATACTTCAAATTCATTCGGGATTTTATTTACTATATATCTATAGGCCTGATGGAATATGGAGGCAGAATATATCAATATGTAGGCGATGAAATTGTGGTTTCATGGCCAGATAAAAAAAGAAATGCAAAAAAATGTATCTACGCATTGATTGAAGCAAGAAGATCTCTTCACAAACACCTTGACAATTTTACCAGGAAATACGGCGTGACCCCCGAGTTCAAGGTTGGTATTCATGTTGGTGAAGTAACGATTGGTGAAATTGGCATTATCAAAAAAGACCTGGTCATGAGTGGCGACACAATGAATACAACTGCCCGCATCCGTACTGCCTGCAGCGAACTCAATCAAAAATATATTATATCCAAAGATTTTCTCGAAAGGGTCAACCTAAAAGACTGGCAAACTGAAAATCTTGGCCCCATTGAACTAAAGGGAAAGAATGCAAGCGTGGAATTATTTGCGTTAAAGATTTAAAACGCAGAAACTCCGCTATAACTCTGCTATTGCATTCAATGGTCAACAGGGCCTTTAGATACATAGGTTTAAACACATAGAAACAATAGCAACACATAATGGGGATGAGAATAGCCGGATTGAGTAGATGGCACCGGGGAACGTAAAAGTCAAAAACCAAAAGTAAAAATCATAAATGCGTTCTGATCTCCTCCACTAGTTCGGTTTTAGTGAGAGGAATTCCCATGATCTTATTGTATCCAACAGCATCTACAAAATAAACGTCACGAATAATTTTTATTAGTTGACCATTATTTATTTCCGGGATAAGCACCTTTTCAAAATTCCTTAAAATATCACCGAGGTTTTTGGGAAATGGCCGCAGGTAACGCAGATGTGCATGGGATACCTGATGACCTTCGGCCAACAATTCCTGCACCGCCGTTTTTATGGCTCCAAATGTAGAGCCCCAACCAAGTATCAGCAATTTGCCTTTTGAAGGACCATTATCGATTTTTTGTTCCGGAATATAGTCTGCAATCTTGTCCACCTTCTCCTGCCTGATCTTTACCATTAGTTGGTGGTTTTCAGGATCGTAACTAACATTCCCCGTGATATTTTCTTTTTCAAGGCCACCAATTCGATGTTCCAGTCCAGCTGTCCCCGGCACTGCCCAGGAGCGAGCTAATTTTTCATCACGCAGATACGGTTGTAATTTTTCTTCGCCATGCCCCAGCTGGGTTTTGAATTGTACATGTATCGGAGGCAATTGATCTGCAGTTGGAAATTTCCAGGGTTCTGCGCCATTTGCTATATATCCGTCGCTCAAAAAAATAACCGGCGTCATGTGTTGCACAGAGATCCTCACTGCCTCGTAGACCGCATCAAAACAATCGGCTGGTGTTGATGCAGAAATTACCGGCATCGGGCATTCACCGTTTCTACCATAATACGCTTGCAGCAAATCACTCTGTTCTGTTTTTGTAGGTAGTCCCGTGGACGGACCTCCACGTTGAATGTCGCATATAATTAGCGGGATCTCCAGCATAGCTGCTAGTCCCATCGCTTCTGCCTTTAACGCCATTCCAGGGCCCGAAGTTGTAGTTACTCCTAATTGCCCCCCATAGGCTGCGCCAATTGCCGAAGTAATTGCGGCGATTTCATCTTCAGCCTGGAAAGTCTTTACACCAAAATTTTTATGTCTTGCGAGTTCATGCAAGATATCAGATGCAGGTGTGATGGGATAAGATCCGAGAAACAATGGCAAGCCACTCTTCTGCGAGGCGGCAATCAATCCATAGGCTACCGCCTGATTACCCATGACCGAACGGTATGTGCCGCTCTCCATTTTTGCTTTTTCAACTTTATAGGTAGTTGTAAAAGTTTCTGTAGTATCACCGTAATTATAACCGGCCTGGAGTGCTTTTAAATTACTGTTCAATATTTCATCCTTCTTTCCAAACTTCTCCCGTAAAAAGTGTGTGGTACTTTCCATGTCCCTGTTATACATCCAGTATAAAAATCCAAGCACGAACATATTCTTCGCCCGGTCTTTTTCTTTTATACCCATGGTAAATTCTTTGAGTGCCTCACGGGTCATTTTCGTCACGTCAATTCTTACCACCTCATAATTCTCGAGACTATTGTCATCCAGCGGATTTATTCCATCCGGGTAATTGGCAAGACGAAGGTTCTTTGAATCGAAACCATCAGTATTAGCAATGATCTTTCCGCCTTTTTTTATCTGCTTGAGATTGGACTTTAGTGCTGCTGCATTCATAGCTACCAGCACATCGCAAAGATCACCAGGCGTAAATACTGGGTTGCTGGAAAACCGAAGCTGGTAACCGCTTACTCCCGGGAGTGTGCCCTGGGG
>DASXOT010000324.1:0-3669 GCA_036494065.1 Chitinophagaceae bacterium | reverse complement strand
GTCACTACATGCCTGCCGGATTGCTTTGAAAAGCGGAATTTAAAATTAACCGTCGGATTATCGTCGTCAACATCGTCCACGCGCTCCAGCTTATCCAACGCTTTAATGCGCGATTGCGCCATCTTAGCTTTTGATGCCTTGGCGCGGAAACGTTCTATCAAACGTTCTTCCTGGCGTATTTTTGATTGCTGATTTTTGAACTCGCCGCGCTGAATTTCTTCGCGCTGTGCTTTTTCTTCCAGGTAGAAGGTATAGTTACCCGCATATACGGTTAGTTTTCCTTTGCGCGACTCAACCGTACGGTTGATCACACGATCCAGGAACCACCTGTCGTGCGATACGATGATGATCGCTCCTTCAAATGCCTTCAGATATTCTTCCAACCATTGGATTGAGGGTAAATCCAAGTGGTTGGTAGGCTCATCCAGCAGCAGGATGTCGGGAGCTTGTAACAATATCTTGGCAAGCATCACGCGCATGCGCCAGCCGCCTGAAAATTCGCTTAGCTTACGGTGTGTATCCGGTTCACTAAAACCCAGGCCCGCCAATATCTCATGTGCTTTGTATTCAATATTATATCCGTCGAGGACTTCAAACTCATGCTGCTTATCGCTTAATTTATGCAGCAGGTCTTCGCTGTAATCTGTTTCAAGCTTTTTCAGCAGGTTTTCTATCTCGTCATGCAGTTGGTTCTGCCGCTCAAAAGCCTCCATGGCCACATGCAGGATGTTTTTATCCGAAGAATAGGAGAGCAGATCCTGGTTCAGGTAACCCATGGTCAGGTCCTTGGCCATAGATATGGTGCCCGAGGTCGGGGTATATTCACCCACGATCATTTTCAGCAATGTAGTTTTACCCGTCCCGTTGGCCCCGATCAGGCCTATTTTTTCACCGGGTTTAATATGCCAGTTGGCTTCATCATATAAGGCCCGCGCACCTATCTCGAACGTCAGATTATTTATAGCGATCATTTCGCCGCAAAGGTACGGTTTTGAGGCGAAAGGGGAAAGCAGAAGGTCTTTTGGGGCTTATTTGAAAATTTCTACTAATTTTTTGTCTAAGGCATCATTTTCTTCAGTGCCGCTATACCGTCCTATTATTATGCCGTCTTTACCAACCAATATCTTGGTCGGAAATATGTGAATGCCGTACTGATTTGTAATTGATTTTGATTTATCCTTGTTTCCGATAGGTTGATACAGGACATTGTGCCAGATATTTACGCCATCCTGGTTTACCGCTTTTCTCCACGCGTCAACGTTGTCGTCGGCTGAAATTCCAACTATATCTAAACCTGATTGATTGTATCTTTTAAATAGCTCCATAAGGTGAGGAGTTCCTTCGCGGCAAGGCACACACCACGATGCCCAAAAATCGAGCAATACGTATCTCCCCTTGAATTCAGCCAGGCTGATGTTTTTTCCGTCAATATCAGCGGTTGCAAAAATCTTTGCTGTCCTGCCGGCGGAATTATCCTCTATTTCATCAAGAAATTTTTGAATGTCCTCGCCGTTAACATTGCCTCGTATTGCGGAATTTAAACCATTATAAAGTGCCCTCACGGTATCTGCGGGCCACTGGGTTTTATCAATACTTAATGTGAATGTGCTAACATATGAGCTTGGGTGCGTAATAATAAACTGACGATCGGCAACCAAGTACTTTGGGATGATAGCCTCGTACTCTTTCCTGATATTCTCCAGGTTTTCGTGAAGCGAATCAATTATTTTTTCACTTGCGTGTGCATCCTTGGCTTTTTTGTATTTAGTATTTTCTGCATCAAAACGCTGCGAAATAGCATCATATTCTTTAGTAATATCACCATACTGCATTTGCAGGGAATTGTATTCATCTTCAGATTTCGAACCGGTAAACCTGGTATCCTTAATATGGTTATAGCTACCAGTTGCTATGATAGTGCTGGGCTCAATAAAAAGACTAACTTTATTCGGATCGTTGTCAGGTCTCGTTTTATAAGTGCCTTTGTAAACCGTCAGGTGAGCGATTTCGGGGCCAAGAATTTTACCATTGAAACTGAATTCACCGTTTACCAGTTTGCAAGTATCTTCCTGCCATTGCCCTGATGCGTTTAAATAATAGAGACCAATATTTGTATCGGGCCCGGCAATTATTTTGCCCGAAAGTGTAAATGCCGTTTGAGAAAAGCCAGTCATCACCAAACAAGCGGCAAGCAACGTAAGGATTATTTTTTTCATGATGTATAAAGGTTCACCACTAAGTTACGCGATGCAGATATTGATACAAACTATTTAACATACGATAACATTTACAGTAATAGTCAGAAAGTCCGTGTAAGTCCGAGATGTAATATGGTATTGATCGATCTTAATCGATCTTCTTCAATTCGACCCACTCGTAGTCTTCGAAAGATGATAGAGAAATTATTTGGCCACGCTCATTTCTTTTAAAAACTATAAAAGCCTCCCTGTTATCAAAGTAGAATTGATCTTTATCAAAGGGGATGAGTTTTACCCGTCCGGTAGGGCTGTCACCGAACAATTGTCCATTTTCCTCTTTTATTTCAACATTGATGTTTGCAACCCGGTATTTTCCAAGATAGTCTTTAACATTTGCCTTTTCGCCTTTAATCCATTGGAGCGCGGCCGGATCATTATTCAATACGCCCTTTGCCGACAGCATAGTTGGATACAAGTGCTGAAAATCACTGTTGGTCAGGATTATGATGGTTTGCTTACTGGCTGTGTCGATTGAAATGAGATTGGCAAAGCCACTGATATGTCCTTCGTGAAATAAATGACTGCCTTTAATAAACCAACCGGAGGAATAATAGCCAGCCGGATTATGGTTAGAAAAGGAGTACACAAATTTATTTAAGCCACTTTTGTCTGTAAATTCTTTCTGGAAGAATGTGGACCATAAGAAGATATCTCTCGCCGTGCTGTACATTCCACCTCCGCCTATCGTGTTTTTCATTTCAATCGAACCGGCGGGTAAAAGTTTATTGTAACTCATCATATAAGGACGCGCCATCGCTTTAGCCAAATACTGATCATCATTATCTTCACCTGAATTTCGCATTCCGGCTTTATTGAGAATTATATCCGAAAGCAGCATTTCAAACTTTTCGCCCGTTACTTTTTCAGCTACCAGTGCCAATACAAAAAAATTGCTATTACTATAGCGGTAATTAGAGCCTGGCGAAAACACTAGTGGCGCATTGATTATCTTTTGTAAAATATCTTCATGCGTGTAAGATTTCTTTTCATCAAACTCGGGCAAGCCTGTGTAATCTTTGAGGCCTGAGGTGTGTGTTAAAAGATTTCTTATATAAATCCCCTTCAGTTGCGTCTCATCATGGCCTAAATAGGCAAACGCCGGCTTATTCAGGTCTAATTTCCCCTGTTCTGCGAGCTTTAAAATTATAAATGCCGTGAATTGCTTGGATATCGATCCAAGCCGAAATTTTGTATCTGAAGTATTAGGAGTTTTGTTTTCGAGATTTGCATAGCCATAGGGCCTTTCATAAACTATCTGGTCCTTTTCGGCCACAAGCACCGTTCCATTGAATAAAAACTTATTATGACAAAAGTCAAATAATGAATCAAGCCTTTGGGTAACTTGCCCGTAGGATTTAATTGCTAACAACGAGATAAATAGGAGCAGACATTTTTTCATGAAGGGTTGAGT
>DASXOT010000323.1:0-5927 GCA_036494065.1 Chitinophagaceae bacterium | reverse complement strand
AGAGAAAGTCCTCCCTTTACATTGGTCGGCTGGAAATTTTTATAAACAAGCTTATCAGCCTGTATATTTAAAAGGGCATTGCAATCATCAAACAGGCGGTTAATCTTATTATTGAACCTGTTAAAAAAGGAATAACCATCTTTCTTTTTTGTCGAAGTGCTTCTGTGCAGTGCCGAGGTGAGTTTGTCAATATCGAGCCGCGGTGAGTATATATTCCATTCAAAATTGGCTTTTGAAGAATCAGTATTAAAAAAGTTAACGATACCTCTTACTCGTCCATTTATGCTTATTTTATTATCATTAATTTCTGTGTTCATTTTCTTCACCACCATGTCGCCATTCTGAAATAGCAGTTCAATGTCTGTATTCTTAAATCTCAAATTGCGTGGTGTGTAAGTCATATCCCCGTTACGCACCCATACATCTCCATTAATATTATAGCCGGTGTCAGTCTTGGCCAAAGGACCTTCATAACTAAGATTTGCTTCTCCGTCTCCACTATTAAGATCAAGCCTTGGGCTTGCAATTGCCTTGTCGAGTTGAGGGAGTTTGAATAAAAGATGGATATCACATTTCAGATAAGGATGAATGAGATTATAAATGAAAATATTTTTCCCATCGAATTGATTTTTCTCCCATTCGCCTTTAACAGCCGTAAACTGAAGGACCGAATTTTCATCTGTGGGTGTCTTTGAAGGATCATTTACATTTCTAATAACAACGTTGAAACTACAATGATCAAATTGCACCGTCGAAATCCCCAATGTAGCGTCATTGACATAAAAATCGATTTTGGCCGTTGGAAAACTCAAGTATTTCATAGGACCAAATAAAAAGGCCTGCAACCTTGGGATTGGCTTTGATAAAGTGAACCTATTAATCTTGTTTGCCGTTTTTTCGGGGAAAATAGATGCTGCTTCTTTCAGCGACAAATTGCGCGTTTCAAAGCTGAGTTCAAAGTGAGGATCATTACTGATAAAAAAATCACCTGTCACTCTGTATGATTGCCGGTCGAACCGAACAACCTGGTTTTTTAGCGATAGCTTTTGCGATTGTTTGTCGTAAACAATATCCCAATCAGCTATAAATTTTTTATTGGTGAAATAACTGCCCCTTTTGGTACTAAAAGCCGCCGATTTTACAAGGCTGTTGTTATCCATCCCAAATCTTATCTCGTCCTTGCCCGGGTGAATCTTACACTTCGTATTTTCAAACAGTATCTCAAAAAACTTGAATTTGCCGACATCTTCAAAGACTGCATCGATATTTTTAAAGGTTACTCTTCTAAGACCAGCCTGGTCGCTGCTCTGAGGTTTGCTCTCCGATTCTTTCTTTAATACATCCCAGTTCTTATATCCGGTCGAGTCGGTAAACAGATCAATTTTTCCGCCTGACAGGGTAACGTATTTTGGACGCTTTTTGCCTGTTAGCAGATCAATGATGCCAAAACCTACGAAAAGGTCCTTAATACTTAATAGCTCGCGTTTATGAACGCTAAATAGGGAATCTCTGATATGAACGTTCTTTAGATCGACAGAGATTCCTGGGAAATTTTGGAAAAAATCAGTAGATAGATCATCAAAGCTTACCGTTCCCGCTAACCTTTTATTTATCTCCGATCTTATAAGCGTTTTTATTTTTTCTTTGTGGCTCGTGATATAGAAAAATGCAATTCCTATCGCTATTATCCATAGGGCAACGCATACGACAACCACTCCAATTGTATATTTTATCCAGTTCCGTTTCATGCCAAGAGGATGGGAAAAAATAATGATTTAAAGATGTATTACAAATTAGATGCCGCCTATATATCATTGGTTTTTTTATGATCCTCTCAATTCGGAACGGCATTTGCTAATGGTGTGATGGCAGTATCCTGTAGGAAGATTCAAGGCAATAAACCTGTGTGTATGTTACATGATGACGAATCTATGATTGAGCAACGCGCTTGTTGCTATTTGACCTTCAATGTCACTGATTGGACTGATATTTTTGTCAAGCCGGTTTTCAAACAGATCATTGCTGAATCGTTAAATTATTTCATTGCCAAAAAAGGATTGACAGTTTATGGATGGTGTTTAATGACCAACCATTTGCATTTGGTAGCAAGCCCCAAACAGGGTCATACCCTTTTATCTATTTCGAATGAGTTCAAAGAATTTACGACCAAAATTATATTAGCAGACATCGAGGCTGAATCTGAGGTTAGAAAAAACTGGATAATGAAACGCTTCAAAGCAGCAGGCAGCTCTTTGAGGCTAATTAACAAATTCCAGGTGTGGGAGAAAAATCTCAACCCAATTTGCATCGGCCACGAAAATTCAAAAGTAATCAGCGAGTATTTGGACTTAATCCATAATCATCCTGTGCGAGACAGGGTAGTTAATAAGCCTGAAGATTATTTATACAGCTCCGCGAGAGATTATGCTGGAATGAAAGGGTTAGTAAATGTTCATATAATAGAACAATACGATGAGCCCCGTTTTATCCTGCGGCATATCTCTTCTTATTAAGTATTCCACTCATCCAACGGCATTCCCTGAATTATTGTAGTATATTTTAAACCTTCTATTACTTGCAAGGTCTGAAGAATACAGTCACCTCCACAACTAAGGCAAGATCTTTGTTTTTTGACCCAATTCGTTACAAGGAATTTCTCAGTGCTGAGACAGGCTTAGTACACAACTGACGTCTCTCACAGCCTCTGACAGCTTAAATAATAACAAGAGTAATCCGACACCTTCATCATAAGTAAAACCATCTTTATAAACGAGATGGTTTTTTTGCTTTAGAGATAAAAACTAATAAAAGTGAAAAGTGGATAGATGATCAATATTTTTATTATAGGGGTCTTGAGCCGCGAGCGAAGAGCTATGTGGCTTATAGCTTGCAGTTCATCGCTCAAAGCTGGCAGCTGTCAGTTATCATCTATCCACCCTGTTCCATAAAAAAAGGCCGATTGAACTCAGCCTTTTTTCTATCAAAAATTATTGAGGTGTTATTTACCTGTTGTTTCCACCGCCTCCGCCGCCCATACGACGCGGTCTCATGGATGGTTCAATTGTTTCCTTCCATGTTTTGAACTGATCAGCTGTCAATATGGTCTGCAATTTTTTGTCTCTGTCATCCATAAGAGGTTGCATTTTTTCCCGCATCGCCTGGAAATCGGGCTGTCCGCCGCCACTCATCATGTCGGCCCTTAATTTATCCTGTGCGCGATAATACGTAGCAAAAGCAGAATCGGCATCCGCTAGTTTTGTCTTATCCAGTTTGAATGCGCTATCAAGTTTTTGATGCACCATCTGTACTCTTTCTTCAACTGTGCGGCGCTGAAAACCTCCGCCCTGTGCATTAGAAGTAACAGCGACGAGGATAAAAAAAGAAATTATAAATAAACCCTTTGTTTTCATAATTATTGCTTTTTTAAAATGAAGAATAGTTGATTACTTTTTATATATTACCTTACCTGGGTGAGTTTTTTTTATGGGTCCATGAACCTTTGGTGACCATCCGGTGGACGAGTGTGTCAAACTTGGGCAGCTGGCTACTATCACAGATTGCCCTTATTTTTTGAAAGTGGTGAAAGATCATCAATTCCCATTCTTTTTGCTTTTCACCGATCTTATCGATAAGGCTTACAGCCATTGTATCGTTGAGTTGAGGCCTTTGCAAAAGATTATAAAGACTGTCTTTTAGTTTCTTCATGTCATCGATGACCGGTTTTACTGCTTCCTTATGCTGATCTCTTAATTGCTGAAACCTTGCTGTCTGGTCTGCGTTAAATCCTAATTGCTTTTCAACAAAATCCGACACAGGGCGTGGTGTCATCTCACCTGTTTGATGTCTTCCTCTGAAAGCAAAAAAATAAAACATCAATCCCAGATTGGCAATCAATAATATTGCCACAAGCAACACCAAGAGCTTATTTTGCGTGAATTGTTTCATTCGGGTTCAACGGTTGAATCGTAAATGGTATTATTAGCTAGATTGTACTCGTTTGCAAAAAGTTGTTCGCCATCACTTGATTGTTGAGAAGGCTCGGATTTAAATTCCAGGAACAAAACGGCATTTACCAATATCGCGACGAGGATTGTTGTAAAAGCGAATGCCGGCCGGCCTACAAAAGTCAGTGACTTACTCCAAAAGCCTTTTTCATCTTTTTGAAGTGCAGCCTTTATGCGGGTAAGCAAAAAAGGGTTAGCTGTCGCCCGTTTTGCACCATCAAGGCTATTTAACGTTTTTTCAACCTCCTGCCCGATATGTTTTCTATCGTTCATCCTTACAAATTTTGACGTTGCCAAATTATAAAACTTGCGAATTATTCCTCATTTTCATAGTGTCCCGTGAGCCATTTTTTTAAGTTATTTTTAGCTCTGTGCATCAATGATTCAACAGACGAGACGGAAGTTTTCATGACTTCGCTGATCTCCTGGTAGCTTAATCCCTCCAGCTTATGAAGGGTAAAGGCTATTTTTTGGTTTTCGGGTAATTGGTCAATGGCTTTGAAAAGAACGGCTGCTCTTTCCTTGTTATCCAGTGTAACGCCGGGGTGTTGAAAATCTGGCCTTTCAATAATAACCTCGTTATTAACTCCAAATAGACTTTGAATATAGGCAAATCTCTTCTTTCTCTTTTTTCTTCGTAAATGGTCTAAAGCTTTGCTAACCGTAATCCGGTATAACCAGGTCGAAAATTTTGATTCCGCCTTAAAATTTTTAACAGATTCATAAACCTGTACAAATACATCTTGCGCTACATCCTCTGCGTCCTCTGCATTTTGTAAAATGCCAATAGCCGTATTATAGACCATATTTTGCCAGGTCCCGACTATTTCTTTAAAAGCAGCTTCATCGCCCTGCTTGAGCTTTTTAATTAAAATCTGTTCATCCAAAACCAAGTATTGAGAAGGGCGATATTACTAAAAATTCCTTCTAAAATTGTTATTCATGAAATTATTTGGTTTCGGCTTTCCAAAATTCTTTAGCTTATAGCTGAAAGTGAGCATAAAATACTGGCGCAGTACCTGGCTTTGTATGTCCTCAACATAGACTTCGGTAACAGTCCTTGTAATACTTCTATTTTGTTTCAGGAGATCGAATACGGTAAGCTTCAATTCACCCTTTTGATCCTTTAGGAATTTTTTACCCATGCTTATGTTCCATAACCAGAAGTTTTGATCTGGAGTGGTTCCTTTATACGTGTAAGTTTGGTTATTCAGGTCATTCTGGAAAAACCAGCCTTTCTTTGAAAGAAGATTAAATTGAATGCCCAAGGTTTGGGAAACTTCATTGTTTTCCGGCTGACCTTGTATAACATTAAAATTGGCGGAGTAGGAAAGATTAAAGTCAACATATTCGCTCACATTGCTTGCAACTACAGCCCCGATATTATAATTGAAATTATTAGTCGTTGTTTTGACGTTATCAATCAAACCCGGCAAACTGCTATATGTAACACCGCCATTGATATTTAGATTCGATTTTATCAACTTCACAGGTTGTCCAAACGCCAGAAATGAACGTACACTCCAATAACCGGGCAAATTCACCGGCAAAGTCAACTGGCTTCCTTTAAAAAGTGTGATCGATGGCGCCAATAATGAGTCCTTACGTGCAATAAAAACAGCATTTGAAATATAATCACTGGTGCGCTGCACAAAAAAGTTTGCGAAAAAGCTTTGTCCTTTTTGGGTGTTTGTAAATGTGTAGCGGGCGATCAGGTTATTTGTGTATTGCTGGTTCAGGTTAGGATTACCAATGCTGATGATGAGCGGGTTGCTTTTGTTATATACGTTTTGCAATTGACTTATGGACGGTGGAGTGACTGAAGTTCGAAGGAAAATATTGAGGCTGCTCCTTGAGGATAGCTTTCTGCGGAACTGCAGGCTTGGCAAAATATTACTAAAAGATCTCTCTATCTGTCCCACC
>DASXOT010000322.1:0-2553 GCA_036494065.1 Chitinophagaceae bacterium | reverse complement strand
TTCCGACGATCTCGAGAATGTAAAAAAGCTGCGTGAGATTTATAACGGCAAAACCATGGAGTCGACGGTTTTGCACGAAGCAGAACGGTTGGAAGGTTCTGTTCGCAATACAGGGATACATGCGGCGGGTATTATCATTGCACCCAAAGATCTTACTGAACTGATCCCGGTTGCTACTGCCAAAGATTCTGACCTCTGGGTAACACAGATTGAAGGCAGCACGATTGAAGAAGCAGGCGTGCTCAAAATGGATTTTCTCGGGCTTAAAACACTCACTATTTTGAAAGATGCCCTTGAACTCATCAAAGAAAATCACGGGATCGCAATCGATCTCGATGCGTTACCACTCGATGATCAAAAAACTTTTCAACTTTACCAGCGCGCCGATACGATCGGGACATTTCAATTTGAAAGCCCGGGAATGCAAAAGTATTTGCGCGAATTAAAACCAGATACTTTCAACGACCTGATTGCAATGAATGCACTTTATCGTCCCGGACCAATGGCATATATCCCGAATTACATCGACCGCAAGAATGGCCGTGAAAGCATTACTTATGATCTGCCCGAAATGGAAGAAATCTTAAAAGATACTTATGGCGTTACAGTTTACCAGGAGCAGGTGATGCTGTTGAGCCAGCGACTAGCAAATTTTACCAAGGGACAGGCTGACGTTTTGCGAAAGGCCATGGGAAAAAAAGATCGTAAGACGCTGGATAAAATGAAAGATAGTTTTATTGAAGGGGCGACAAAAAATCTATTTCCGAAAGAACGGTTAGATAAGATTTGGACGGACTGGGAGGCGTTTGCTCAATATGCATTCAATAAATCACACTCTACCTGCTATGCTTATGTAGCCTATCAAACAGCATGGTTAAAATCGCATTATCCCGGCGAATATATGGCGGCCGTGCTAAATCATGCAGGTAGCATTGACAAGATCACTTTCTTCATGGAGGAATGCAAACGAATGGGTATAAAAGTTCTGGGCCCGGATATAAACGAATCTCTGAAAGGGTTTGCAGTAAATAAAGCCGGCGAAATTCGTTTTGGTTTGGGTGGCATGAAAGGCGTGGGCGAAGCGGCTGTTGAAAGCATCATTGAGGAAAGAAAAAAGAATGGAGCTTTTAAAAATGTTTTTGATTTTATCAAACGTATTAACCAGCGAACGGTCAATAAAAAAACATTGGAAAGCCTGGCCTATGCAGGTTCGTTTGATTGCTTCCCTGAACATCATCGCGCCCAATATTTCCATATACCTCCCGAAGAAACCATCAATGGGCTGGAACGGATCATCAAGTATGGACAGGTAATACAAACACAAAATGCAACAGCCACCAATACCTTGTTCGGCGATCTCCCTATTACGATGGAAATTCCGCCGCCGCGGTTGCCAGAGTGCCTGCCCTGGCCACTGACCATTCAACTCGATCATGAAAAAGAGATCACGGGAATGTTCTTAAGTGGTCATCCTTTAGATCATCATAAGTTTGAAATGAAGCATTATGGCATTACCACCATTGCTGACTTCAATGAATTTAAAGAGATCGTTGGCAAACAACCGAATCCCAACCGTCAATTCAGGTTACTGGGACTGGTGACCGATGCACAACACAAAATTTCAAGGCAGGGAAATAAGTATGGGAGTTTTGTGATCGAAGATTATTCGGGAAAAGCAGAGATTGTCTTATGGAGTGATGATTATGCAAAATTCTCTCCTTTTCTTTTGCAGGGAAGCACTGTTTTTATGACGGGTTTTTTCAGGCAGCGGTATAACAGGCCTGAGTTTGAATTTAAGCTGTCTTCGGTTTCCATGGCCGACTCAATGAAAAGAAACATGACAAGACAAGTGCATATTGAGATTCACCCAAAAGACATTACGAAAGACGTATTGACTTTTGTTGAAAAAAATGTACGAAACCATCCCGGCAAGTCAACCCTGAAATTTACCTTAAGTGAATCCAAAGGCAACTTGAAGATAAGCCTTCTCACCATGGATAATGGATTCGAAATGAATGATGAAATGACGGAATTCCTCGAGAGTAAACCGGAGTTTGACGTAGAGGTCACGACAATTTGAGCACTCAACAAATTTTAGATTCCGGCGTTATATAGGATGTTAAAAGAAGCATCGATGTTTTAACATTTGTAGAACGGAGGGACAAAATAACAGTATAAGGAAGGATAAGGTAGTATTTATGACAACTTAATCACATATTGATGCCATAACTTCGTTTTATCATATTTGGGATTAAATTTGCAGTCCATTAAGTCCGTAAAAGCTAAAAAACTAAAACAATTATATGGCAAAAGAATTCAATGACTCAAACTTTCAAAACGAGGTCCTTTCCTCTGAAAAATTAACGGTAGTTGATTTTTGGGCTGAATGGTGTGGCCCTTGCCGCGCGATCGGTCCGGTTATAGAAGACCTTTCGAAGGAATATGCCGGCAAAATAAATGTAGGTAAAGTAAATGTTGACTATAATCCACAGGTGAGCATGAACTATGGCATTACTTCCATTCCTGCTATCCTGTTCATTAAAAACGGCCAGG
>DASXOT010000321.1:0-1941 GCA_036494065.1 Chitinophagaceae bacterium | reverse complement strand
ATAATGTTTTCTGATAATATAGCAATGGCTGGCCCCAATCTCTTTTCATATTTTCCTTAAGATCCTCTTAATCCAAAAAATCGTGGTTCTATTTACTCAAATACATACTCCGGTCTTTGTAGAGTTGCCTGAAGTAAGGATCGCGAAGGTCTTTTATAAAACGAATGGCTTCACCTGTTGACTTCATTTCCGGACCCAGCTCGCGACTTACACCCGGAAACTTTTCAAAACTAAATACCGGCTCTTTGATGGCAAAGCCCTTGAGTTTTTTATCGAATTTGAAATCCTTTAATTTCTTTTCACCCAACATGATCTTAGTCGCTATGTTTAAGTAGGGAATTTGGTAGGCTTTAGCAATAAAGGGTGTCGTCCGCGATGCCCTGGGATTTGCCTCGATCACAAATACATTTCCATCTTTTATGGCGAATTGAATATTGATCAGTCCTTTTATTTCTAAAGCTCTTGCAATTTTTTCAGCATAAAATTCCATGGTAGTTACTTCCAATGGTGTAAGATTGAACGCAGGCAAAACAGCATTGCTATCGCCGCTATGTATACCTGCAGGCTCAATATGCTCCATTACTCCCATTACATGAAAATCCTCGCCGTCAAAAATGGCATCTATCTCTGCTTCCTGGCAGCGATCCAGGAAATGATCGACAAGAATTTTATTGCCTGGTATATGTTTCAGCAAACTCACCACTGCTTTTTCCAGATCTTCATCGTTGATTACAATTCTCATTCGCTGGCCACCTAGTACGTAACTGGGCCGCACCAGAACGGGATATCCCACCTTGTGGGCAACTTCAATAGCTTCATCAACATCATAAGCAGTTCCGTAATCCGGATAGTGAATATTTAATTCCTTTAGCATATCGCTGAACCTCCCGCGATCTTCAGCAATGTCCATGTTATCGAATTCGGTACCGAATATCTTAATTCCTTTTTCGTGAAGAAGCTTCGCCAATTTTAATGCGGTCTGGCCTCCCAATTGGACAATGACGCCATCAGGTTTTTCATGTTCGATGATTTCCCATAAGTGTTCCCAATAAACCGGCTCAAAATAAAGCTTATCCGCCATGTCAAAATCCGTTGACACAGTCTCAGGGTTGCAATTGACCATGATCGCTTCATAGCCACTTTCTTTTATGGCAAGTAAGCCGTGAACACAGCAGTAGTCGAACTCAATTCCCTGCCCTATCCTGTTTGGCCCGGACCCAAGCACGATGATTTTCTTTTTTTCAGAAGGCGTACTCTCACTGATGTGACCTTCTTCAAAAGTCGAATAGAAATAAGGCGTTTTTGCTTCAAACTCGGCGCTGCATGTATCTACCATCTTGTAAACTCTTGTAATACCCAGCTCCTTTCTTTTTTTATAAACCGCTTCTTCTTCGCCGTGCTGCAGAATGCGATTGATCTGTTCGTCGCTAAATCCATTCACTTTGGCTTCGCGTAACAGATCGACGGGAATAGAATCAAGATCGTATTTCGCCAACTCTTTCTCAATATTGCAGATCTTCTGAATTTCATAGATGAACCACCGGTCAATGCCGGTTGCTTTTGAAATGGTATTCACACTTACTCCCATCATTAGCGCATCCTTTATCCTGAAAATTCTATCCCATTTGGGAGTTTTAATATGGCTGAGGATATCGTCAGCCTTTACCAGGCTTTTTCCATAATAACCCAGGCCAACAGCATTATTTTCTAAACTTTGACAGGCTTTTTGAATGGCTTCAGTGAAGCTTCTGCCTATCGCCATTACTTCACCCACGCTTTTCATTTGCAGTCCGAGGGTATCATTACCGCCTTTGAATTTATCAAAGTTCCAACGCGGAATTTTTACGATCACATAGTCCAGTGCCGGTTCAAAATAGGCTGAAGTTGTTTTCGTGATTTGATTTTGCAATTCATCCAGGGTATAACCAATAGCCAGTTTGG
>DASXOT010000320.1:0-4774 GCA_036494065.1 Chitinophagaceae bacterium | reverse complement strand
GCAGGCAAGGTATATGATAGAGAAGAATCCCGGCTTCAATAAAGAAAATGTGATTGCCATTGATGCTTCTCAGACAGATCCCAATAATATTTTTCCATTGTTTAAGCAGGCAATTCTAAAATATCCTGAGATCGCGGGAGTCACAAGCGCGGCTGCAGGCTTGGGTGCGGGGCAGAACTTTTTAGGGTTTTCAGATCAGGGTCTTTCGGCAGATATTAATATTATTGATCCTGATTACATCAAAGTCATGGGCATGAAATTAATAGCGGGTCAAAATTTGGAAAGGCCGTTATTTAAGGATAGCATTTCTCGAATTATCATTAACGAAACAATGATGAATTCTTTTGGCTGGACTCCTCAAAATTCCTTGGGTAAAGAAATTAAAAATTTCCAGGGCGGGATTGCCATTGTAGAAGGAGTTGTAAAAAATTTTCATTACCTCCCTTTAAGTGAAGCAATAAAAAACCAGGTATTTGAAACATCGCCTGACAAAGGATATACCAATATCTATGTGCGGGTTAAAGCAGGCAATCCTTCCCGTGCAATTGCAGCCATGCAAAAGGAATGGAATGATCTGCTACCGGGTATTCCCCTGAAATATAGTTTTCTCGATGATGATATAAGCAATTATTACGGTAACGAGCAGAAATGGAGCAACATCGTTGGTTGGGCCGGTGCTATTTCTATATTTCTTGCCTGCCTTGGTTTGCTTGGTTTAGTATCTCTTGCGTCAATCAACAGGACCAAGGAGATAGGAGTTCGAAAGGTGTTAGGCGCCTCCGTTTCGAGTGTCATTACACTTCTTTCGAAAGATTTTTTAAAACTAATTATAGTCTCATTTGCTATTGCAACCCCGGTAGCATACTATTTCATGCATCGTTGGCTGCTCGATTATGCATATCGAATAAATATCGGTTGGCAGGTGTTTGCAATCGTCGGCCTGGGGACAATTTCACTGGCGCTGATCACCATTGGTTTCCATGCAATAAAGGCAGCAGTCGCAAACCCGGTAAAGAGTTTGAGGACGGAATGAAGAATCTGACTCGGCAATCGTGAATAACTCAAGACATAAAACGGACAATTAAAAACCTACGGGATGTTCAAAAATTATTTCAAAATTACTCTTCGCAACATACAAGGCAAAAGACTCTTGCTTTCATAAATATATTTGGATCGTCTGTTGGTATTGCCTGCTTCATTTTATTTAGTTTGTATGCCATCAATGAATTTACTTTTGATCGCTTTCATAAAAATTCGGCTGACACCTACCTTGTTATGGGAGGTGATGGAAAACCAAACCCAAAAGCCATTTGGAGAATACATATTTACCCCGATGCGGCTGGGGCCAGCCATGAAACAGGAGTTGCCGGGAATTGAAGAGGCTGTCAGATATGTTCAACCATACAAAATATTCATAAAAGTCAAATCTTCACCATCCTTTCAACCTCGATTGGTCCCAGTGAGTTAATAGGTAAGCTCTAAAAAATCATTTTGCAACTGCATAATTCTTAAAGGATTGATGAAGAGATTCGAAGCAAGTGATGCGTGAATTATAGGCCAAGTATGCCATCCTATTTTTAGCCTCAAAATATGAGCACGTTTTTGCTGGGGATAACCCACACGCAGTCGTTATATTGCTTTTGAATTGTAAGCAGGAAAAATCTCCTCGGTAAAATTCTGCGGACACTTCAGAAGACTGTTAAAAGAGGCAAAATAAATAAAAAAATTGTTTGAACTAAAAAAATAGTTCTACATTTGAACTATAAATATAGTTTAATGAAATCTCTAACAAGGGCAGAAGAACAGATTATGAAAGTTATGTGGAAACTGAAAAATGGAATGCTGATGGAAATTGTAGAAAACATGCCGCATCCGCAACCACATAAAAATACAGTAGCCACTATTTTAAAGACATTAGTGGACAAAGGATTTGTCAATATTGAAAATATAGGGAGATATCATCGCTATCATCCCGCCGTTTCGAAGGGGGATTATACCAAAACAACCTTAACGAATGTTGCTAAAGGATATTTTGAAGGTTCGTTCAGTAATGTAGTATCCTTCCTGGTGGATGAAAAAAAATTATCAGTACAGGAAATCGAGCTCTTATTAAAACAATTGAAAAAGCACAAAAAATAGTATATGAATACACTCGCCGTTTTCTTACTGAAATTGGTTATTGCAAGTGGTATATTATTTTTTTATTATTGGCTTGCCTTACGGGATAAAAAATTCCATCACTATAATCGGTTCTTCCTGTTGGCAGCCATGATAATACCGGTATTTATACCTTTTCTTAATTTTAGATTATATAGAATGGATCAACCCTTTCCGGCTGTCTTGAATAATTATTCTGCTGCAATAGATTCGGATAATACTATCATATCGCATTCTTTATTTGCCTGGGGATCGTTTTTTTATGCAATCGCCATAAGCGTCAGCATGGTGCTATTATTTATACTTCTGTCGAGAGTCAACTGGATATACAAAATAAAAAAGCGACATGTTAGTACACGGATGAACGGATTTAACCTGATTGAAACCGAACTTGATCAGGCACCATTTTCTTTTTTTGATAATTTATTCTGGAGAAAGAGTATTCCGATGTTTGATGATACCGGCACGAGAATATTCTTACATGAGCTAACACATATCAGAGAAAGGCACTCGTATGATAAATTGTTCGCACAGGTGATGCTTTGTTTTTTCTGGATGAATCCTTTTTACTGGCTTATTCAGAAAGAATTAAACGTAATACACGAGTTTATCGCTGATTCAAAATCTATCGGGGATGGAGACACAGAATCATTTGCCAAAATGTTATTGCGATCATATAATCATGGCAGGCACCTTAATCCTTCTCATTCTTTTTTTAATTCATCAATAAAACGCAGAATTATTATGATTACAACATCAAGAAATGCTCAATACTCATATTTAAGGAGAGTATGTGCTTTACCGATAATGTTACTGGTAATTATCCTGTTTTCCTTTAAAATAGTAAACGCTCAAACCGATCCTAAATTAAATCCGCATGATTCGGTAAAAATTAAGAAGGTATCAATTCATCAAAAGAACGATTCGGTGGCTGATGTTGCTATTACTTATGTAGATGCGAATGGCCAATCCGCCGCTCTCAACATAGCTGCTGGTTATTCCAAAAACGATTCCACCAAAGTAGGTGTTCTCTATGATGAAGAAAGCGGCGAAAAAAGAGAGATCAGCCAAGCCGAGACCAGAGAAATTGTTAAACAGATTATACAGGATCCTCCTATAGAAAAGGTCTATTTTGTTGATGGTTCTGAATATCCGGTTGCGGGCATCAAAAAGCTGGATCCTCAGAAAATTAGGACAATTAACATTTATAACGGGGATGAAGCTGTTAAGAGATATGGCAGCAAGGCACAGAAGGGCGTTATTGTCTTTACAACAAAATAAGAGGTTACTTCATAAAACCGGGATCACTTGCTATTGAAATAAAACAGTTTTTGTAATAAAGTCAGAAGTGCAGTGCTCTGACTTTACTTTTTCAAGAAGCTATCATGCCTGCTTGTACCATAGGCGCGGCAATTAAGTATAAATTCTCATTATATTTGCAGCAAGTTCTTGCTTCATTACAGCCAGTGAGTTAAAAGGTGAGTTCCGGTATTGTTAGCTCTTACAGACATTTGACTAATAATTTATTATCGACGATTTTCGAATCCTGTCCTCCCGACGATGGTTGCAGGTCTTTGATTTGCAACCTTTTTTATTGCCAGTTTCGAATCCTCTTCACAGTTTTCATTATTTCCCATTTAATAGTTAACTGGCTTAACTATTAAATAATATTCAATCACATACAATGATTTCTTTCAAAAAATTCTGCTGGAAATTTCTATCAAAAAATGACCACTCCAGTGAGTTATTAGGTGAGCTCTAAAAAAACATTTTGCAACTGAATTGATGAGTAGATGCGAATCCAGAGAGGATTCGAATCTAAATTACAAGGCAATAAGTCTTCATGTTAATCTTTCAAACTGTATCGAAACAGATCAACCATTGTACCAATAACGAACATTGTCGTATATCTTTAGCTTGCAAATTACATATAACCAACCAGTTGAGTAATGGCATATTTTTTAGAGCTGAAGTAAACGAATTGCTAAAATCCGATTGTCCTAGCGGAATGTGATAAACAAGAGGTGTGGAATCAAAGGCCCTCAAATTGACTTTGACTCAAAGGAAAACAACTACGCTTCAATCTATAACAAACTTCCTATGTTTAAACACTATTTTAAAACGGCATGGCGCACAATATGGAAGAACAAAATCTTCTCTGTTATTAATGTGTTGGGATTAGCAATCGGTATCAGCGCATCGCTTGTAATTTATTTGATTGCGAGTTATAACACAAGCTTTGATAAGTTTGAAAAGGACAAAAGCAGCATTTACCGCGTAGTGATTACGCTTGTTACATCAGGTGAAAAATTTTATATCTCCAGCGTTCCGGTGCCAATAGAACCTGCAATAAAAAATGAAATTACCGGACTGGATGCCGTTGTTCCCTTCTTCACATTTAATAACAATCCAAAAATTTCGATGCCTGATGCAAACGTGAAGGAACCGCTTGTTTTTAAAAATCAGAGTGGCTTTGTTTATGCTGATGAAAATTATTTTAACCTCATTGGTTATAACTGGCTGGCAGGCTCGGCAAAAACTTCGTTGCACCAACCTTATCAAACTGTATTAACTCAATCTGAAGCAACATTATATTTTCCAAACCTGCAGCCAGAGC
>DASXOT010000319.1:0-3864 GCA_036494065.1 Chitinophagaceae bacterium | reverse complement strand
GTATATTGGGAAACCGACTCAAACAAATATGGCGGATCATGGAGCTTTGCTACAGAAATTTCGCCGGGTCCGTCGATCTCGCCGTATGAAAGCCTGGTTAAATTCATTCCGAAAGATTCAATCTCATACACCAATAGCGACTGGCTTTACCATTGCGGAACCATGCAATTCGGCAATACAAAGATCTTTGATACGGCATTGTTCCATCGCTATGGCAATCCTTCTTCCATGCTAGACTATCTGTCAAAGGCCCAGTTACAGGATTATGAAGGGCATCGCGCCATGATGGAAGCTTATGGTTTAAATAAATACAATACAGCCACAGGTGTAGTGCAATGGATGCTTTGTAATCCCTGGCCAGGGCTTATCTGGCACACTTATGACTATTATCTTTATCCGGCAGGTACCTATTTCGGCATGAAAAAAGCAATGGAACCATTGCATGTGATGTATTCCTATAAATCAAACGAAGTGGATGTGACCAATTCGTTTCTTGAAAAATTTTCCGGGCTCACGGTCAGGGCTGATGTTTATGATCTGGATGGCAAATTGAAATATTCGAACACAGTAAAAACTGATGTTGATGAAGATGGAATAAAAAAATGTTTTGCGATCCCAACGATCGACGGCTTATCAGGAGTTTATTTTTTACGTCTTAGTCTCAAAGACGCGAAGGATAAAACAAGAAGCATAAACTGGTACTGGCTTTCACAAAAAAGTGATGCACTTGATTGGAAAAAATCAAAATGGTTTTATACTCCACAGGCAGGGTTTTCTGATTTCACAGGGCTGGGGAATTTATCACCTACTACGATTGATGTAAATTATTCAACAACAAAGAAAGAAATTGAAACCCTTCACACTATCACTCTCACCAATACCGGTAAAACAGTCGCCTTCTTCGTACACGTGCGCGTTTTAAAGGAGAAAAATGGCGATGACATTTTACCAGTTATTTTTTCTGATAATTATATATCACTGGCTCCCGGAGAAAGCAGAGCCATTGAATGTAGCTATGAAAACAAAGACGCCGGCAACGGAGTTCCTTACGTGTTGGCCACAGGCTCGAACCTGGATGTAGCTGGTAGCAAAGCTGGCAAGGACGCAGGGTTTGGAAAGTAAAATCATCATGATACCTAATTTATAGAAACCAAAAACGAATTTATGTTTGATCAAATCCTGCAAATGGTAAAGAATCATTTGGGAAATAATCCACAAATATCTTCTGCGATTCCTCCTGGTCAGCAGGATGCCATTCACCAGGAGATAGCCACTCATCTCACAAATGGAATCCAAAACCAGGCTGCTACGCAGGGAGGAGCAGGTGGTCTTTTGTCAGCCCTGCAGGGAAGTATTACTTCGGGCAACCCAATTGTCAATGCCATTGAAGGCGGTCTTATGGGAAGCCTCGGAAGTAAATTTGGTTTGTCACCCATGGTAACCGGGGCCATCGCCGCCTCTTTGCCGGGTCTGCTCCAGAAGTTTGCACGCAAGGCCAATGATCCTAACGATAATAGTATAACGCCCGAAACTATTACCCAATCATTGCCGGGTAATATGGGAAGCGGTTTGGGAGGTCTTTTAAATCGACTCTAACTTTATTGCTTTTAAGATAAAAAGGGATGATATTGAGCCACCCTTTTTTTTCAATGCTGCGCTGCTTAATTCATTGCTTGTTTAAAAAGCTTTCTTCGAACTGTCATTGATCGCCTTTATCTCTGCTTCTGTTCTTCCACCCGGCGGACAGTTGTCCCTAAGATATTTTGTGTACAAAGCACCAAGGTGCTGAAATGTTCCTTCACCTTCGCTCAGGCCGTGTGTTCTGTTAGGATAACTCATCATCTGGAACATCTTTCCATATTTCACCAGTTCATTGATCAGCATTTCCGTATTCTGGTAATGAACGTTATCATCGCCGGTCCCGTGAACAAATAACAAATTTCCTTTTAAATTCTTTGCATAAGTAAGTGCAGCTCCTTTCTTATAATCATCCATGTCTTCCTGCGGCAATCCCATATAACGTTCGGTATAAATATTATCATACAATAATGAGCTTGTAACGGGTGCAATAGAAATCCCGGTTTGATATTCATCCGGGTATTGAAACATTAAATTTAGTGTAGACGAACCGCCGCCACTCCAACCCCACACAGCGACGCGACTTGTATCAATAAAATTCCATTTCAACACTTCTTTGGTGCCCATTGCCTGGTCGCGAATATTTAACTGGCCGATCTTTTTATAAATAGCTTTTCTCCAATCTCTCCCCTTGGGTGCTGGCGTGCCACGATTATCGAGTGATACCTGGACGTAACCATCCGCAGCCATATCACCGTGGTAAAGAAAATTATTGCCGGTACCATAAGCATCATCCACTGTGGTAGCTGCAGGTTCTCCATAAACATAAAAAACAACGGGATACTTTTTTGTACTGTCAAAATTCTTTGGCTTTACCACCCAGCCATCCATTGTAACTCCGTCTCCAGTGGTAATTTTGAAGAAGGACATATTGCTTTTCTCCTTGTTCTCCGGTTTCATTTTCTTGCTGATATCATCTTCGGGTTTAAAAGATTTATGATCGGGTAATGTTACCCATTCATTCAAAGGGATTGTATAGTAATTAGAAAAATTGTGACGGGCAAAATGACTATTAGGTGAAATGTCATAGTTATGCGATCCCTCTTCATTAATTGGTGAGACCCTTTCCGGTTTTCCTTTGCCATCTAATTTTGTGCGGTAGAGATATCGCTGTGTAGCATTTACAGGCGATGCATAGAAATAAACGTAGCCGGTTTTTTCATCGATGTTCAAAAGGTCGATCACGTCATAGTCCCCATTCGTAATCTTAGTTTCTTTTGTTCCATCATGACTGACACGGTATAAATGCCTCCATCCGTCTTTTTCACTAAACCAAACGAATTCTTTTCCTGACGAGATCCAATCCCAGCCTTTTACTTCGTTTCTCCATTCATTCAATGTAGCCACCCACGCACTGTCATCTTCAGTAAGGATCGTTTGTGCCTTTCCTGTTGTGGCATTGCAGAGCATCACCTTGCTTTCATCCTGCTTACGATTCAATTGCTGCAAAATAATTTCATTGGGCGCCGACCATTCCATACGTATGATATAATGCTGCGCCGGATCACCGGGAACATCCATCCAGGTAGTTTGTGCCGAGTTAATATCCACTACGCCGATACGAGCTGGTGAAGGTGGCTCGCCGACTTTTGGATATTCCACGGGTATCACGCGACTGTATACCGAATCAGTTGTATTAAGCATGTAATAATCACGGATCTGGTTAGCATCTATTTGCCAATATGCAATACTTTTTCCGTCAGGACTCCAACGAAAACCATCGCGACAGAAAAACTCTTCTTCATATACCCAGTCAAACGTTCCGCTGATCAATTTTTTTGTGCCATTATCATCAGTTAATTTTTTAATAGCGCCATTGGCAAGATCTTCCACATACAGGTTGTGCTCACTCACATAAGCTACCCTGCTACCGTCTGGTGAAAATTTTGCAAATTGCAAAGATGATTCTGGTCTACCCTGTCCTATCTGCCTCAATTGACCGGCGCTTAAATTGAGAAGCCAATAGTCACCACGTGTTGGATATCGCCATACTCTTTTTGCATTTGTATAGATTAATGCCGTGCTGCCATCTGCCGACAATTGAAAACTTCTGGGCGCAATAGTTTGACCGCTAGTCGTGATCAATTGTTTTTTTGAAATAAAAGTGTCCTTTTTTTGAGAGGGTAGTTCAATTTTGACAATTTGATTTCCCTCGACCTGGTAATACGCATTACCATCATTTGTCCATTTTGTAACCGGAACACCCGGTTGGGCAATTAAAATGAC
>DASXOT010000318.1:0-3180 GCA_036494065.1 Chitinophagaceae bacterium | reverse complement strand
TCATATTCTCCGCCTAAATCATTGGCCAACATATTCAACACGCGATTGGCGGGACATATATCAAAAGCCACGTAAGGATCAGTATTAAAGGAGATATTTGTGATGCCACCAATATTTAAAAAAAACTGGCAGTCCCTGAGCAGTAATCTTTCACCAACAGGTACAATAGGCGCTCCCTGCCCGCCAAAAGCCACATCCAGTGCACGCAAATCAGACACTACGGGTAATGCAGTTTCGGCAGCGATGGCGGCGCCGTCGCCCAATTGCGCTGTCATTTTTCGTTGTGGAATATGAAATGTGGTATGACCGTGAGAAGAGATCAACGCAACCTGGTAATGCAAATCATTTTGCTCAATAAATTTGTTTACCTGCATGCCGATGTAATGCCCGTATTCCGCGTGCAAGAGTTGATATTCCTTTGCATTAAGCGTCACGGCTGTTTTTAATTTATAAGCCCATTCCGTGGAATACGAATAACAATCGGCATAGTTTATATTATATGTCCATTTGCCTCCGTTTTCCTGGAACTCAACAAAGGCGATATCAAGCCCATCGAGAGAACTGCCACTCATGATACCAATAGCCCGGTAAATCATTTTGCGTTTATAATTTTAGTCCCGATCTTTATCGGAATAGATTTATCACAGCAAATTACCGAATTACGATTTACGAGCGACGATTTGAGATCACTGGAAAACGTGATCGGGTTGTAAATCGAAAATCCCAAATGGCGAGTCATGGTAATAAATCTTAGCGAGCAGCATAGCCTTGTAACAAACTGGATCGCGGACCTGCGTGATGTAGAAGTTCAAAATGACAGGATGCGTTTTCGCCGGAATCTCGAACGTATCGGCGAAGTGATGGCGTATGAGATCAGCAAAAAGCTGCCATTTGAAGAAAAAGAAATCCAAACGCCGCTGGGAATCGCTGAATCAAAACTGATCAGGGAACAACCGGTGTTGGCAACCATTCTTCGTGCGGGTTTGCCATTGCACCAGGGCCTGCTTAATTTTTTTGATAAGGCTGACAACGCATTTATCTCTGCTTATCGCAAACACCGTAAAGATGGATCTTTTGATATAAGCCTCGATTACATCTCCTGCCCCGAAATTGAAGATCGAATTCTGATCATCTCCGACCCCATGTTAGCAACCGGTGCATCGCTGGTAAAGACCATACAGTTTCTTAAGGACGAGGGAAAGCCAAAAGAAATTCATATCGTAGCGGCTATCGCATGCACCGTGGGTATTGAACACGTTCAAAGGGAAGAGCCTTCTGTAACTATCTGGTGCGGGGATATTGATGATGAGTTGACAGCGAAGGGTTACATCGTGCCCGGGCTTGGCGATGCAGGCGACCTGGCTTTTGGTGTAAAGGTTCAAATGTAAGGCGTAATTATACCATGTTCCTGAACCAGCCAACGAATCGTAACTAACAATATTGCACTCAATCAATTAAAAAGCAACTTTATCTTATCATTTATCGATTTTATTTTACTACTTGTAGCAATTTTTGTATTTTCCATTCCCTTATTTTGCTGTAATGAAAAGACTGCTTTTAACCGTAGCTATTTGTGGAGGACTGTTAAGTGAGGCGTATGCCCAGGATCCGAACTTTTCTCAATTTTTTGCTTCACCACTTACTTTGAATCCTGCTCTTACCGGAAAATTTGATGGTGTTTATCGCATCGCCGGAAATTATAGAAACCAGTGGCCTACAATCAACAATGCTTTTACAACGTATACCGCTTCATTTGATGCCGGGATATTGAAAAACAGGATTCCCGATTTTGATCAATTTGGCGTAGGCGTATTAGGCTTCTCGGACCAGGCAGGTGATGGAGTATTAAAAACCAATTCGATGGCACTGTCAGTGGCGTACCACAAGAGCCTTGATGAAAATGGCTATAACCAGATCGGCCTCGGTTTCCAGGGTGGATTTGTCAGCAAAAGACTGGATGTTACCAAACTGACTTTCGAAGACCAGCTGACCACCTCGGGTTTTACTGGAACGACCAGCGAAATTTTTGCCGGCAAGCAGGTAAGCGTTTCCTATTTTGATATGAATGCAGGTGTGTTATATAATGGCAGTTCGAATGGCTATAATAATTTTTATCTCGGCGCATCCATGTATCATATCAATCGACCTAAAGAGAGTTTTGAAGGCGATCCTTATTTCATACTGAATGCGAGGGTAACCTTACAAGGAGGTGGTAAAATACCGGTTGGACAATATAATTATTTACACTTTAGTGCCATTCACAGTATCCAGGCCAAAGCGCATAACACTGAGATAGGGGGAGCATATGCATTAAACGTCAATGATGACCTGGATAATCCAACTACCGTCTATCTCGGAAGCTGGTTTAGGTTTGGAGATGCAATAATTCCCTATGTCGGACTTGAATTTGGAAATTTTCAAATCGGCGCGACATACGATGTAAATATCAGCAGCCTAAGGCCTGGTTCTGAAACAAGAGGCGGCGCCGAGATATCACTCATCTATATTAAGAAGCCCACAGACCCAAACGCGAGAAAGTTGAATTGTCCTAAATTCTAGTCTCTTCCCCGATTTAAGCTGCACATTTTACTTTATAAAAAAGGGACAGATAGCTTGTACTTATCTATTTTTAAAGAATGAAGAAGCTGTTGACCAATTTGACTTTTTGGGTACTACTGGCCATCCTCGCGGCTGTATTGATTGGCTATTATTTTCCTTCATTCGCATTACAACCTGTATTGGATCACCCGGTAAAGACAAAGCTCCTCGGGCAGGAAATAAGCATCGGCGCCACACTTAGCGAATTCCTGGCTGGGATCTTTATCAGTGCGGTTAAACTTCTTATCAACCCTATTATATTTCTCACCATTTCTCTCGGAATTATTAGTATGTCGGACCTAAAGAAGGTTGGCCGGGTGGGGGCAAAAGCACTATTATATTTTGAGATAGTCACCACATTTGCATTGGCCATTGGCATCATAGTAGCGCTAGTAATAAAACCCGGTGAAGGGATTGCCACAAAAAATCTAAGTGGCGATATTTCTGCTTTTGTAAAAAATCAATTCAGCTGGTTAAAATTCTTAAAGGACAATTCAACACTGCAGGTTCTCATCGTGGCAGTCATCATTGGGTTTCTTTTAAACGGAACAAAGCATCATGAAAAAATAACGCGCTTCCTAA
>DASXOT010000317.1:0-3690 GCA_036494065.1 Chitinophagaceae bacterium | reverse complement strand
GACCTGGCTACGTGATCAGTGATTATGAGCGACAGCATTTGTATTGTTTTACGGTGAATTGATATTTAACTGCCATCCAAGAATTCTTAAGTCGCACGTAAACGAAACTTATTTACTGCAAATTTTGCAAGGTACTCGCCCGCACTTGTTCCTGGCATCACTGCCTCCTCCAACTTTTGTTAATGATCAAGTTTCGGGTTATGTCATTCAACAGATTTTTGCTGCACTTCAGTCAGATGTTGCATCTTTGGGTCAGTATAAAACCAGGCTGTTAATGCAAAATCCAAGCAATCCCACTAATGGTGGTATCAATAACTTTTTTGCGTCCTATGGGTACTAGATTATTGTTTTCATTTATGACTATCGTGTTTGTCGCTATCTCGAGCTGTCATAAGCTATGTATACCCGCGCAATATGACTCGACGGGAGGGGTAGCGACCATATCGCCCGATTTAGATAGCGTTCGCGTCGGCGATACTCTATTGTTTAATTCGATAATCCTAACGGAAGTCCGGTATTCTCAAGGAGCATCTGATAGCGGAACTTATAACTTGAGCGGAGCGAAAAATGTGGCAACCGATATACATTTGACATCGCCAACTGGGTTTAATCAGCAAGTAGGTGCAGTGGACTCATTCTTGTTTTTACCCAAAAAAGGAGCCATTGTTACCAACGAACTAGATCCGACTGCTGCTAAAAGCATTTCTTACGTTGAGGAAAACGGGAACTATATTTTTCAGCTTGGAATAATTGCTCAGAAAAAAGGAATATACTTTTTTGATGTCATCGATATATATCAAGCGATGAAAAAGTGCGATAAGATTTCTGTCACGGTTCTGCTGAACAATGCGGACAACCACTTGCATTATTTGAAGGATATTTATTATGGCGGCGGTGCAATCAGCCCGATAGATTCAACTCATACTTATTGCTTCAAAGTGTACTAAGTATTCAGCTTGGTATATATGAAAAATACGCTCATTTTCTGGCTTACCCTGCTAGCACCTCTAGCCGTCCTTATTAATTGATTATGGTAAATCGGGCCGTATATTTTGGATCATTGTTACTGGCAATACTTTTAAGCGACTGTCATAAGCCCTGTAATTTACCAAACTATAGTTTTCTTGTCAATGAAACTTTTTCCCCTGAAAAAGACAGTATTCATATTGGAGATACCCTTTGGTTAACTTGCACGATACCAGAAACCCTAAAGGACATTAATTCACAAAACGAAATAGATTTTTCGCAAGCGGAAGATTTGGCCTCTGATTTGGTGATCTCAGATATTTCTAAATTTGATTCGGAGAGAGGTGCTGTTGATAGCTTTAATTACACCCAAATACAGGGAAGTATTCATACTGATCAGTCTGCTGATCCCCAAGGAGTCAAGCAGCTTAGTTTCGAAGAGAACAGTAATTCTTATTTGCTCCAAGTTGGATTAATAGCAAAAAAGGCCGGTGCTTATATTATGACTATGCCTGATAACCCTCACGTCTATAGAAAGGGTATGCCTAACTGTGGAACTGCTAATTTTCAGTTTTTAAATGGAAATACAAAACAACATCTCTACTTATTTGAAAATATTTGGGGACAGCTTAGCAATTATGATTCAACTCATAGCTATTGCTTCAAAGTTTATTAAGCTTCGGATGAAGCGCAATTCTGCCATTGGGACGCCACAAATGTCTATCGTGGGAATGATAAGTGTACTAAGGCGACGTTCATTATTTCATTTAAAAACATTAATCAGCACTTGTACCTTTATCAGAATAACAGACCTGGTTATGTGATTAGCGATTATGAGCGATACCATTTGTTTAATGCATTACAATCGGACGTGACTACTGTTTCGCTTACAAAACCAGATTTATTCAACAAAACCCAAATAATCAAACCACTCAAGTAACCAATCTCTTTGCCCAATACCATTATTAATGCGATGAAAATTTTAACTTCATTATTGGCAATTGTCTTTTTTGTAACGGCTCTTGGATGCGGCAAACCGTGCGTGGAAGCCCAATATCAATTTTCGATGCAAGAGTCATTTTCCCCTGACAGAGATAGTATTTTAGTGGGCGATACAATATTTATGCTATCGTCTCATTCAACAAGTTTTAGGGACAACTCTATTAATGATCTGATCGATTTTTCCGGATCGCAAATAGGAGCAAATCTTCGTGTCTTGAGTATGCCGACCAATACAAATGTTGTCATAGGGGCAATGAATGACTTTGCCTTCTTAATCTATCAGGGCAAAACAACTGGCAATGACAATCTTCCTTCAGAAAATAAAGGTCTTCTGCTTGAGGAAAATAGCAGTAACTATGAGCTAAACATTGGACTGATCGCAAAGCAGAAAGGAACGTATTTAGTCTCATTAGGAAATTCAGGGGGTATTATTAAAAAAAATCATGGTTGTGAAAAAGCTGACATCGAAATTGATAATTCTAATGTCAATAACCATCTATATTTTTATGAAAATTTCTTTTCAGGTCTTCCGCTAAGCGATTATACAAAGACTCATATTTATTGTTTTAAGGTTTATTAGTGTGATCAAGAGCTTAACTATTTATCGGTTTGGTATACGGCAAACAACAATTTCTCTCTGCTTTTATAACCCCACTCAGCATTTGCGTGCCCTTTGCAATTTGATAACTCTCTTAATTTAAAAAAAGAGGCCATCGCATTGACAGCCTCTCTAAATTTAAGTCTATTTAATTTTTAGTGAACTCAGAATCTAAAGAAAAACGAAAGCACTGATTTTCTTGTATCCTTTTTAGGATGTTGATTGGGTACTTTACGGTCGAACCTGCCATTGTCTGACCAGCCTTTAACATCGTCTCTTTTCGCATATTCATTTTTAGAGGAATGTCCATTATCATAGTGATCATCATTTCTTCGATCAGTTGATTGGAAGCTCCAGCTATTCGAGTTTTTGTCTTGCCATTTACCCTGATCATTGTTATACTTTTTATTATCACCCTGGTTCTTGTAAGATTGATTGTAGTGGTTTGGGGTTGAATTGCTGCTATGCTTTCCATCCTGGGCAAAAGCTGCGGTTAATAAACCGAGCGAGACAATCAATGTAAAAATCTTTTTCATTTTAGCATGTTTTATTTTTTGTTTTGCGTGGCTGCCGGAAGCCTGCAAAACGAATTAATTTTTTCCGGTTGTATACTATTATTCAAAGCAAATGCCACCATGCCAAAAACATGAGAAGGATAAGTTAAGGTGATTGTTATTTAAGGTTAATGGGAATGTTGGAATGTTAAAGGAGTTCTGCATGACATAGACTGCTTTCCCCCGCAGCTTGCGCTTTCTTTACTTCGATTTTCGGATTTCGAATTTCGAATTTCAAAATTTGCTCCCGATCTTTACCCCGCAGTCGAATCACCTCAACTCTTCTAAATGGAATTATCGATAACACTCATCATCATCATTGCGACCACTCTTGTTTCTATCGGTGCGTTTGGCAGTCAAAAGATGAGGGACGATCTTATTTTTTATCCTCCCGCTGTAAAACAGGGTCAATGGTATCGCTTTTTCAGTTGCGGCCTGATCCATGCCGATTTCGGTCACCTGATATTCAATATGCTGGCACTCTACCTATTTGGGGCGGGAAGCAGTATTGAAACACCTACCGGAACTGTTCATACCGGCGTTGAATATAACTTCATAAGCATATTTGGA